>JBAPYC010000693.1:0-4774 GCA_049284535.1 Streptosporangiaceae bacterium | reverse complement strand
CAGGCGGCTGAGAATGTCGCTGAGAGCCTGCAGCGCGGGATGCGGGTGATCGTCTCGGGGCGGCTGCGGCAGCGGTCGTATGAGACCAAGGAAGGCGAGAAGCGCACGGTGTATGAGGTCGAGGTCGACGACGTCGGCCCGTCGCTGCGCAACGCGTCAGCCAAGGTCAACCGGGCCACCCGCAATGGCTCCGGCAATGGCCAGGGCAGTGCGGGCGGCCGGGCGGCATCCGCCGGCGGCGGCCAGCCCAGCCAGGGCGGCGACTCCGACCCGTGGGCCAGCGATAGCCCCGGTGGCTATACCGACGAACCGCCGTTCTGAGCGCGGGGCCCGGCCGCGGCAGCTGGCTCGGCCGGGTCACCGCCACGATTCGGTTGGTGATTATGACGCCGGTCCTTCCGGCGCGCTGGCCGACGGCGCGCTGGGTAACTGGCTCGTCCCGTAACGCGCTATGGGCTGTTCTTACCGTACGGACGTCGCTGGAACGCAGCTGCACAGCTGCGGCGCCTCACGGCGCCACGGGTCGCTGACCGCCGGCATGCGCGAAATCACCCTTGAGGTGGGTCGGGCTTCTGCCAGACCGAGACATGCGAGCGGCTGTCGGTAGTGAAAGGCTCCCGGTTCCAGTCAGCCCAGCGGTCACGCAGCCGGAGTCCGGCGAGCTGTGCCATCAGGTCGAGTTCGGATGGCCAGACGTAGCGGAACGGGATCGTCAAGTACTGCCCCGTCCCCTCGGTGAACTCGACGTAATGGCCGCGGTACTGCTGGGTAGCGTGGTCAAAGCTGTAGCTGACGATCCGCTTGGGGCCTGCCTGGGAGCCCCAGATGTCCTGCCCGGGCGGCAGCTGGCGCAGTTCGGGAATGTCGGTCTCGATTACGAAGCAGCCGCCTGGGGTGAGATGCGCGGCGACGTTACGGAAGCAGGCGACCTGCGCTTCCTGTGAGGTGAGGTTGTTGATCGTGTTGCACACCAGGTAGGCCACCGTGAAGGCGCCGTCCACCCGGGTTGTGGTCATGTCGCCGATGGTCACGTCGATAGCCTCGCCGCCCGGCTTGCTGCGGAGCCTGGCCAGCATCGCCCGCGACAGCTCGATGCCGTGCACCGGCACGCCGCGCTGGGACAGCGGCAGTCCGATGCGGCCGGTGCCGATGGCCAGCTCCAGTGCCCGTCCGCTGCCCGCCAGCTCGGCGAGCAGGCTGACCGCCGAGTCGATAGCCTCTGGCTGGAATATGGGGTCGGACGGGTCGTCGTAGCTCGCCGCAACCGGCTCGCCGAAATATCCGTCTGGATCATCCATGAACTGAGAAACTAACGCCTCCGCCCTGGCTGCTGCCAGCCATTTCCGGCGCATTGGCCTGACGCGCTCGGAGGGACTCGAACCCCGGCCTGCTGATCCGTAGATGCCCGTACTTGCGTCCGGGACCGTTCAGATCGGTCCTGAGGTGCTTGGCCATACGGGGGTGACGGCTGCCGAGCGCTATACCCACGTGGCCACGCTCCAGCTGAGGTATGCCAGCGAGCGGATGGGCCAAGCGCTGTGGGGCCGGATGAGCGCAACTGCACCCCAAACTGCAACCCGTGGGCTCTTTGCTGATCAGGCCCCGCCCCGGCTGGTTCTGGGGCAGGGCCTGGGAGTTGCGGAGGATCGGGGATTTGAACCCCGGAGGGTGTTGCCACCCAACCGCATTAGCAGTGCGGCGCCATAGACCGGACTAGGCGAATCCTCCACCCGCACTCTAGCGGTGCGGTGGGCCATAGCGTACCGGCACCGACCGGGCGGCGGCAAAGTATCGCCGGGTATCCGCGCCGGCCCGGCCGGTACGCCTTGTTGATGCCGGTTAGCGCACCTCGACGACCTTGTAGTCACCGTTCTGGTAGGCGTCGCGCATTGTCCGCTTGGAGAATTTGCCCACGCTGGTCTTGGGTACTTCGTCCACGAAGCACCAGCGCTCCGGAAGCTGCCAGCGCGGGACCTGCTCGGCCATGAAGGCCCGCAGCTTGTCCGCGGTGACGTCTGCGCCGGAGTGCAGGACCACCGCGGCCAGCGGCCGCTCGCCCCATTTCTCGTCGCTTACCCCGATCACCGCCGCCTCGGCCACGTCGGGGTGCGCCATCAGGACGTTCTCCAGCTCCATGGAGGAGATCCACTCACCACCGGACTTGATCACGTCCTTGGCCCGGTCGCTGAGCCGGATGAAGCCGTCCTCATCTATGGTCCCGACGTCGCCGGTGCGCAGCCAGCCGTCATGGAACTTGGCCGGGTCGTCGTCCTTGTAATAGGACCCGGTGATCCAGGGGCCGCGGACCTCGATCTCGCCCACCGACTCCCCGTCGGACGGCAGCAGGGCACCCTCGTCTCCGGCCAGCCTGGCTTCGACTCCGGCCATCAGCCGCCCCTGGCTGTCCCGGTACGACCACGCTTCCTCCTCGCTGACCCCGGCGGGCGGGTTGGCCACGCTGGCCAGCGGCGAGGTTTCGGTCATGCCCCAGGCCTGCAGGATCCGGACACCCAGCTCGTCCTGGAAGCGGTACTGCAGGGAGTGCGGGACCGCCGATCCACCCGCTATCACCAGGCGCAGCGAGCTCAGGTCGCCGCCTTCGGACCGTAGGTAGGTCAGCACGCCTGCCCAGATGGTCGGCACCCCGCCGGCCACCGTGACGTGCTCGGCGCTGATGAGGCTGACCAGGGGGGCAGGCTGCAGGTACTGGTCGGGCAGGATCAAGGTGGCACCGGACATCAGGCTGGCGTAGATCAGGCCCCAGGCGTTGGCATGGAACATGGGGACCACAGGGAGCACCCGGTCGTGCTCGGTGAGGGCGAAAGCATTCCCCTCGCAGGCGGCCATCGAATGCAGGAAGCTGGACCGGTGGCTGTAGACGATGCCCTTCGGATGCCCGGTGGTGCCGCTGGTGTAGCACATCGCGGCGGCCGAACGTTCATCGACCTCGGGCCACTCGAACGTGTCAGTCTCGGCCGCGAGCAGCTCCTCATAGTCGTGCACGCTCACCCCGGTGAGCTGGTCGGCGCCGGGGATCTCGGCCAGCGGAGCGCCGGACACGATGACGTGCTTGACCGTCTTCGCCTGCGGCAGGATCTCGGCGAGCCGCGACACCAGCGAGGCGTCCACGATGACCGCGTGGTCGTCGGCGTGGGTGGCGATGTACCCGACCTCGGCTGGGGCCAGCCGGATGTTCAGGGTATGCAGCACCGCCCCCATGGACGGGATGGCCAGGTAAGCCTCGAGATGCTCGGCGTTGTTCCACATGAAGGTGCCGACGCGCTGGTCGGCGTCCACGCCGAGGCGGCGCAGTGCGTTCGCCAGCTGGGCGGCGCGGCGGCCGGTTTCGGCGTAGGTGCGCCGCCTAGTCCCTTCGCCGGTAAAGGTGACCACCTCACGGTCGCCAAAGATCGACGTGCCGTAGCGCATGATCGACGTAATCGTCAGCGGGACATCCATCATTGTGCTGCGCAACGAGCCACCTCCTCAGGGTGCCTGACCTGCATACCTGATAGTGCCACGAGTCGGGCATCCGGTAGTAGCCCCCAATGCCGGTCAGGAGTGCGTGATCACTCTCTGGCGCTCTTCGGGTGGTTCTGGTTCCGGCCTGCCTATACCGGTGACGGGTTGTGATCATGGCGCGGTGACGCGAGCCCGGTGTCGTGTGGCCACACGGCGCTGAGCGCGCGATCCGGCCAGTCATTACATTCTGATAGCATATCGTAATGTAATTACCAGGAGAAAGGATCACCATGACCGAGTCACTGCCGGCGACCGCCGTCGTCCGCGTCTCGCGCGGCAGCTTCGACCCAGGCCGGTTCGCCGAGGTCGACGCCGTGAACACGAAGGTCTCGGAGTACCTGATCCCGGCCATCAGGCGGCTGCCGGGGCTCATTCACTGGTACGCGGGAGTCTCCCCGGAGGGCTCGATCGTGAACGCCAGCGTCTGGGACTCCGACGGGCATGCGGCGCAGATGGGCCAGCTGAAGGAGATGACCGTCGACGCGCGCGGGGAGATGGAGGCGGTCGGCGTGACGTTCACCCCGATCGTCAACTACCCGGTCAACTGGACCATCTGACCCGATACGGCACCCGGGATCATTCTGCAGGCCGTCCTGGCCAGGCGGGATCTCACCCTGGGGCAAGACAGCCACACCTGGGCACGTGGTTCCGGTGTCCTGCCCCGGCCCGCACGAGGTGCAGCTTAAGCGTGGCAGCCGGGAGGATCGCGGTCACGAACACGGATAAGTCGTGACTTGCAACCTTTTGTGCGCTATTCGCCGGAATCCTCGCCGAGCTCGGTGTCAATGCGCAACCGGGCCACCGCGCGCGATACCGTGCTTTTCACCGTGCCCAGGCTTATCCCGAGCGTTGCGGCGATTTCCGGTTCGGTCATGTCCTCGAAATACCTGAGCATGACCGCGGCTCGCATTCGCTGCGGCAGCCGGTCCAGGGCCCGCCGCACGACCTCAGCCATATCGCTTTCCCGGGCCGGATCTGCCACCACCTGGTCGGGCAGTTCATCGGTGGGATATTCCTCGAGCCGGCGGCGGCGCCACCACGATATGTGCGTGTTGACCATGGCCCGCCGGACGTAGGCATCCAGGGCCGTCCGGTCGTTGATCTTGCCCCAGGACAGATAGGTCTTGGCCAGCGCGGCCTGCACCAGATCCTCGGCGTCGGCCCGGTTGCCGGTCAGCATGGTGGCCATCCTGAGCAGCGCGGTACCGCGGCTGAGGACGTATTCGCGAAAGGCGGCATCATCGTCGCTGGC
>JBAPYC010000692.1:0-7416 GCA_049284535.1 Streptosporangiaceae bacterium | reverse complement strand
CCCAGCGACGCGCCGCCGTGCAGGGTCCCGCTCACCGCGCCAAGTCCGGTGCCGACCACCGCGTACGGGTCGGCGCGGACCGAGGCGGCGGCCCGGACGGCCAGGGTAGAGGCGGCCAGCTCGTGATCGGCGAGCAGCACCAGCGCGGCGGATAGCACGCGCAGCAGGCCGGGCCCGGGCCGCCGGGCGCAGAGCCGGGACCACAGGCGCCCGGCGATATCCCCATCGGGATCCGCCGGTTCCGCGTCCACGCCCGCGCCCCCGGCCGCAGCCGCCGGGAGGCAGCCGATCATCCCGGCCACGATGGCCCGGCCCGCGGCAGTAACCGCTGCCTGGTCGAGCTGCAGCCGCAGCGGATCGGTGGTCGCCATAGCGGGCACGATGACCTGGAGCCGCTCCAGCGGCAAGATCCCATCAGGCAGGGCCGTCTGCGCTCCCCGGCCAGCCGCCAGCGCCGCGGGTGTCGCCCGCCATGGCTGCTGGGCGAACTCGCCGGTCCACAGCAGCTCGGCGACCTCCTCAAAACTGCGGCTGACCGCCAGGTGCGTCGCATCGCGGCCGCGGAAGCGCAGGCTGTCCACGGTGAGCTCGGTGATCGCCGATTCGACCGTGATGTCCGCGACCCCGGCAGGCCGGCGCGGGCGTCCCCGCCGGGCCAGGCGCTCGACTTCCTCCGGGTCGAACAGGCTGGCCCGCCCGTCGGCAGACTTCGCCCGGCTCAGCACACCGCGGCTGACATACGCATAGAGCGTCGCGGGCTTGACGCCGAGCCGCCGGGCGGCCTCGGCGGCGGTCAGCGAGCTGGCCACTGGCTGCCACCGCCATCCAAATGCGTAGAGTATTGAATATAATCAATATTGACTTCAGCGGCAATTTTGTCAAAAACGGTCGCTCAGACCCAGGTTTGACAGCCTTCGCCGTGCACTAGGCCGGCCGCTCAGGCGGGGCAACGGCGGACGGGAGGAGCCTGAGGCCGGGGCGGTGGGGGCTGCGAAGCGACCCGGAGGGATGCTGAGTTGACTTTAATCAATATTGACTGCTATGCCCGGTTGTTTTCAATCTTGAGGCATGCCAGAAATCCACTTCCTTGACGTGACCAACCGGGACGGGGTGCAGACCGCCAGGACGGGGCTGTCCAAGTTCGGCAAGGTGATGGTCAACTTCTACCTGGGGCGGCTGGGCGTGGCCCAGTCCGAGATCGGGTTCCCGTTCCTGTTCCACGAGGTGCCATACGTGCGGGCCTGCCTGGCTCTGGGCGAGGCGGGGGCGTTCGGCGACCTGCGGCTGTCCGGCTGGTGCCGGGCCGTCCCGCAGGACGTCGAGGCTGCGGTAGGGGTACAGGCGGACGGTACCGGGCTCCGCCATTACAACCTGTCGATCTCGACCTCGGACCAGATGATCGCGAACAAGTTCCGGGGCCGGCTGGACCGGTCGGCCATCATCCGGGAGATGACCGCCGCCGTGGCGGTGGCCCGCGAAGGCATGGAGCCGCGTGGTGCCGGAGGCGCGCCGGGCGAATCTCGGGCCGGAGGCGCGCCGGGCGAGTACAGCATCGGGGTGAACGCCGAGGACGGATCCCGGACCGACGACGGGTACCTGCTCGAGTTCGCGCTCGCGGCCAAGGAGGCGGGCGCGACCCGGGTGCGCTACTGCGACACCATCGGCGGAGACTCCCCGGGAAGGATCCGGGAGCGATTCGCCAAGCTGGCTACGCAGGCCGGGATCCCGGTCGAGACACACTGCCACAATGACCTGGGCATGGCCGTGGCCAACTCGGTCTCCGGCGCGCTCGGCGACCTGGACGCCGGGCAGGATGCGTGGGTGAACACCTGCGTGAACGGGATCGGCGAGCGAGCCGGGAACGCGGACCTGGTTTCCTGCATCCTGGCCTTCCGGTTCGGGTTCGGGGTTGGCGAGACGGTGACGATCGGCGATCCGGTCGACTTGTCCTGGGCCCGGCGGTTCGGGCTGTGGGCGGCATACGCCTTCGGGCAGCAGCTCCCGCCGGCCTGGCCGGGCGTGGGCCGGAACGCATTCGCGCATGAGTCCGGCATCCACGCCGATGGCGCGCTGAAGGACCGCGGCAACTACGAGCTCTACGACGACGCTGAGCTCGGCCCGTTCCCGGCGGACTGGTTCACCCGGCAGGGCCGGGTCGTGCTGACTGGCGAGTACGGCGGCAAGGCCGGCTTCCGGCACGTGCTGGAAGGGCTCGGCATCGCGGTCACGCCAGGCGAGGAAGACCTGGTGTTCTCCCTGGTCCAGCTGTGCGCGTCCGCGACCGGCAAGCCGCTGACCGACGATGAGCTCCGGCTTATCGCCGGCTACCCGCGCGAGCTGGCCCTGCTGTTCCCGGAGATGACCTGACCGCAGACAGGCGCGCACCCCGCTTACGGCGTGGATGCCTCTCTCGGGTAGCTCTAACTACCCGAGAGAGGCATCCACATCGCATTGGCGCTGGACGGCGAGCGCTTCTGACGTCACACGAGGCGCTCAGAGCACTTTGGGCGCTCTGATCACGCGGCCGGGCGCGGCAAGGGGCGGCACGCTCGCGGAAGGGCGGCGCGGAAGGAGGGCGCGGCTGGCCGGCGGGAGGCCGGGAGAGGGCGGCCCGGGCGGGCAGGGCACGGGGCACACCCGTTCGGACTATATGTTCTTGAGGTTGTGAAGGTATTCATCTCCTTTGACATGGAGGGCGTGGCCGGGATCGTCGACTGGTCACAGTGCCGTCCGCCCGGGCAGCCGTACGAAGAGGGACGGCAGCTGCTGCTTGGCGAGGTCAACGCCGCGATCGACGGGGCGCTCGCGGCCGGGGCGACCGACATCGTCTGCAACGACTCGCACGGGACCATGAACAACCTGGATCCGGCGGGGCTGCATGGGCAGGCGACCTACGTGTCCGGGCGGCACAAGCCGCTGTACATGATGCAAGGGCTGGACTCGTCGGCGGACGTCATCTTCATGGTGGGCTACCACGGGTCGATATCGGGCGAGAGCTCGGTGCTGTCGCACACCTACAATCCCGCGGTGATCTCCCATGTCCAGCTGAACGGCGCCCGGGTCGGCGAGAGCGGCATCAACGCGCTGGTCGCGCTGGCCTACGGCGTGCCGGTCGGGCTGATCACCGGCGACCGGCAGACGATCGACGAGGCTGACCCGTACCTGACGGACGCCGAACGGGTGGTGGTCAAGGAATCCTTTACCCGGTTCAGCGCCTCGAACCTGCACCCGGAGCTGGCCCGGAGCATGATCGCGGAGGGGGCGCGGTGGGCGGTGCAGCGGGCGGCCGGGATGCAGCCGCCCGCGATCACGCTACCCGCCACGCTTGAGGTGCACATGCAGACGGCGGACATGGCCGAGGTTGGCTCGTGGGTGCGGGGCGCCGAGCGGACGGATGTGCGCACGGTGAGCATCACCGGCGAGGACCCGCTGGCCATGTTCCGGTCGTTCGTGGCGCTGACCTACATCACGCGGGTATCCGAGGGACGCTAAGTGGGCGAGCCGGCCGCGGCGCCGGTGGGCAGGCCCTGGCCCCAGCGGGCGATCGCGGCGTCCAGGTCGAGCGGCAGGATCATCTCGCCGCCGGCCAGCTCGGCTGCCCAGTCCTGGGCGGGCACCCGCCACATGACCTCGAACTCGACGCCGCTCGGGTCCTTGGCGTACAGCGACTTGGACACCCGGTGGTCGCTCTCCCCCACCAGTGCGCCGGCCGCGAGCAGCCGGTCCCGCGTCTCGGCCAGGTCGGCCAGCGTGCCGACCTCCCAGGCCAGGTGGTATAGGCCGGGGTGAGCCGGCCGGTCCGGGGCCTGCCCGGTACCGATCTCGAACAGGCCCAGGTCGTGGTCGTTGGCCGAACCAGGGGCGCCCAGGAACGCGGCCCGGCCAGGAATTTCCAGCCGGACCTCGAAACCGAGGGTCGTTCGGTAGAAGTCCACGCTGCGGTCCAGGCCGTTGACGTACAGGACGGCGTGGTTCAGGCGGCGGACGGCCATCGTGGCCTCCTTGGGCCGGGAAACTGCCTAGCTGGTGCAATCCCCGGTGGGCGGCCGTCATTCCCGCGCCGCCGGCCCGTTGACCGGCTGATGCTGTTACTACAGCGTGTCGTAGAGAGCACTAACTCATCATCGGCACGGCACGCTTTCGCCCCGTGCGATCGCGCCTGGCGGGTCGGACCCGGCGCGCCCAGCTGCCTGGCAGCTCGATCCGCTAGCGGATCGAGCGCTGCCGGCGGCGGAGCTCGCGGTACCGGCGCCGCTGGGACTCGTCCAGCATCAGCCATGCTCCCGCGGGAACGGCGATCGCGAGCACGATGAGCGCGAGCCCGATCTCCCACGGCAGGATGATGAGCAGGATGAGGCCGAGGATGATCCCGGCAATTCCCCACTTCGCGTGCGGTGTCATTCTGACTCCATATCCTCTGTCCCGGGCCGGGTACCCCCGGCCGGCCCAGCTTCTTCTAGCTTATAACCCTCTGGGCGATCCGAAGGATCTCCAGAGCCGCAGGATCTGGGTCACGGAGTACGCTGCGGGCATACGCGATCGCGGGAGGGACGTCGTGGCGATCTGGATGCCGGTAGAGCCTGAGGCCAACGAGCTGCTGAGCCGCAGCCCGCTGGCCCTGCTGACGGCCATGCTGCTGGACCAGCAGGTGACGCTGGAGAAGGCGTTCAGCGCCCCGCTGGAGCTGGTCCGGCGGCTCGGGCACGAGCCAACCGCGGCCGAGCTGGCCGAGTTCGATCCGGATGCGCTGGCGGTCATCTTCTCAGAGCGGCCTGCCCTGCACCGCTACCCGCGGGCCATGGCCGCGCGGGTGCAGGACCTGGCCCGCCTGCTCATGGAGCACTACGACGGCGACGCCGAGCGGCTGTGGACGACCGCGGAGTCCGGCGCCGAGCTGCTGAAGCGGGTGTCCGCGCTGCCCGGGTTCGGCGCGCAGAAGGCGCAGATCTTCGTGGCCCTGCTGGGCAAGCAGCTGGGCGTGCGGCCACCTGGCTGGCGGGAGGCGGCAGGGACGTTCGGCAAAGAGGGCACGCACCTCTCTGTGGCCGACATCACCGACGAGGAGTCGCTCGGCGAGGTGCGATCCCACAAGCAGGCGATGAAGGCGGCGGCCAAGGCCAAGGCGGACCGTTAGCGGCTTGCCGCTGGCTTGGCCTTCTGGCCGGCGGCTGGCCGGTGGCCGCTGGCCGCTGGCTGCTGGCCGCTGGCGGGGCTTTCCGGCCGGGGCTTGCTGCTGGCGAGGCTTCCGGTCGTCGATTCCGTTCTTGACATTCTCGTGTCAGATACTTGGCTTCATCGTCTGGGCTGTTGTTAGCGTCACGCTATGGAATCGATTGAGGCGTTCATCGACCGGCTGCCCAAGGTAGAACTTCACCTTCATTTGGTCGGTTCCGCGTCTGTGCCGACTGTGCTGGAGCTAGCCCAACGGCATCCGGACGGCCACGTCCCGCGGACCGAGGCCGAGCTAGTGACGTTCTATGAGTTCAGCGACTTCCCGCACTTCTCGAGGGTCTACGGCGCGGTCAGCAGCCTGGTCCGCGAGCCGGCCGACGTGGCCGACCTGGTCACCGGAGCCGCGCGCGACCTGGCCCGGCAGAACGTCCGGTACGTTGAGCTGACCGTCACCCCGTACACGTTCACCGCGGCCGGAATGCCAGCGGCCGAGGTGACCCAGGCGCTGGACATCGGGGCCAGGACGGCGCAGCGCGAGCACGGCGTGCGGGTCGCCTACATCTTCGACGTGGCCGGCGAGTACGGCGCTCCGGCCGCCGAGGCGACCCTGGAGCACGCGCTCACATCTCCCCCGCAAGCCCTGACCGGGTTCGGGCTAGCGGGCATCGAGCAGGCCCGGCCCGATCATGCCGAGGTATTCCGGGCGGTGTTCGCGTCGGCCATCGGAGCCGGGCTGCACAGCGTGCCGCACGCGGGCGAGATGTCTGGCCCAGCCACGATCTGGGAGGCGCTGGCCGGGCTGCGGGCCGAGCGTATCGGGCACGGCATCAGCTGCCTGGAGGACCCCCGCCTGGTGGCGCTGCTCCGGGAGAGGCAGATCCCACTGGAGGTATGCCCGACCTCCAACGTCTGCACCCGGCAAGTGCCGGAGCTGGCCGCGCACCCGCTGCCCCAGATGGTCAACGAGGGCCTGTTTGTGACGCTGAACAGCGACGACCCGCCGATGTTCGGGACCACGCTGACCCGTGAGTACCGTCAGGCCGCGACGGTGCTGGGGTTCGGCCGCGACCAGCTAGCGGGCCTGGCCGCGAACGGGGTGCGGGCGTCGTTCCTCGAGGACGGCGCTAAGCAGGCGCTGCTGGCCGAGATTGAGGCGGCCAGCGAGGGCGACCCGGTGGAGGGCGACCCGATCGAGGCGGTGAGGCCGGCGGGTAGGGTTTGCCCTGGTATTCCTCTGCCGTTACCGACGGGGCCGCGGGCGAGGAGGGGCCACCCGTTACGCCAGGAAACGCGAGGCCATGACGAGCCGCCAGCCGGACACCGACCTGCCGGGGACGACGGCGTCGACGGAGATCACCGGGTGGCCGGGCACAACGGGGGCGCGGGGCACCGGGGGGATCCCGGGTGCTGGGCGGGACCCGGAGGCGGCGCAGCTGTGGCTGCTGCGGTTGCTGCCGCTGGCGCTGCTGATCGTCCTCGGCCTGGCCGGGCTGCGCGGCACGGTGGGGACACTGCACTGGAACGGGCCGCTGCGCCGGGATGAGCCGGCCATCGGCGCCGTCCTGGGGGCGGTGCTCGTCGTCCTGGCCGTGATCACCGTCCTGCGGATGCGGCGCGGCAGCCAGGAACCGGTAGCGCGCAAGCTGCGGGGGGTACTGCTGTTCGCCGAGCTGGCGGGCATCGTGGCCCTGGCCGTGGTCACGCTAACCGGGTTGCACCTGCACCTGTTCAGCCCGGGGCGCGGGCAGGCGCGCACGGCACCGAATCCGACGGCTACGGCCCGGCCATCCGGGCGGCCAGCCGGGACGTCGAATGGCCCGTCCATTCACGTTTCGGCCACCGTTCTGCTCTACATCCTGCTCGTGGTGGTG
Source organism: Streptosporangiaceae bacterium (assembly GCA_049284535.1). Classification (GTDB taxonomy): domain Bacteria; phylum Actinomycetota; class Actinomycetes; order Streptosporangiales; family Streptosporangiaceae; genus Palsa-504. The sequence continues at coordinate 373 of JBAPYC010000692.1, read as the reverse complement.
CTGCTGGCCGCGATCGCGGTCTGCGTCTGGTACGCCCGGCGGCTGCGGCCCGCGGTCCGGCCCGGAGAGGACGACTTCATCGTCGAGGACGCGAAGGACCTGCGGGATGCGGTGGAAGAAGGCCGTTCGGCCCTTCGCACGTCCGACGATGCCCGGGCGGCGATCATCGCCTGCTACGTGGCCATGGAGAGCCGGCTGGCCGAACGCGGCGCGGCTCGCGCACTCGCGGATACGCCCGACGAGCTGCTGGCGCGGGCGCGCGACCACGGCGTCGTGAGGGGCTCCGCCCCGGCCCGGCTCACCGCCCTGTTCTACGAGGCCAGGTTCTCGTCGCACCCGCTGGCGGGCAGCCAGCGGGACGCGGCCGCGGCCG
>JBAPYC010000691.1:0-8529 GCA_049284535.1 Streptosporangiaceae bacterium | reverse complement strand
AGGCCAGGCCGGGCCAGGCCGGGCCGCCCCGTTATCTGCCAAGCCCTGGCATCCCGATCTTCGTAGATTTCCGGCCGGTCCCGCCGGAGCTCACGCTGGCCAGCTCGCCGATCCGGGATGGGTCCGTGGTCAGCCTCGGCGATCCGTCTGGCTGCGTCCGGCCAGAACCTACTGGCCTGGCCGAGATCCGCCTGGTCGGTGGCCCGGCTGCGGGCGGGGTGCACCGGATCAGCCTGGGCGGTGCCGACATCGGCAGCGCGGAGACGGCCAGCATCAGGATCGGCGACCCGTCAGTGCCGCCGCTCGCCTTGCGCCTGGAGGTCCAGCTAGACGGCAGCTGCCAGGTCACCCCGTACCCCGGTGTCGCCGCCACACTGGACCGCGAGGAGCTGACCGGGACTTCGCCGTGGCAGCCGGGCCAGCTGCTGGCCGTGGGCAGCAGCCTGCTGGGCATCGCCCCGTACGAGCCGCCGGATGCGGCCCTGCACCCGTCCGAGGACGGCGCCGGCATCGACTTCAACCGGCCGCCCCGGCTGCTGCCGCCGGCCCGGCGGACCCGGTTCGCGCTGCCGGCCCCGCCGGACAAGCCGGACCGGCGGCCCTGGCCGATCCTGATGGCCGTGGCGCCGATCCTGCTCGGCGTGGGCATGTGGTACCTGACCAAGGCCATCTACATGCTGGCCATGTGCGCGATGAGCCCGGTCATGGTGGTCGGCAACTACGTGTCGGACCGCAAGCGGGGCCGGTCCACGAACGCGCGCCGGGCGGCCGAGTATGCCGAGCGCAAGGCCCGTGTGGAGCAGGACGCCCAGCTGGCGCTGGAGGCCGAGCGCAAGCAGCGGCGGGACGACTGTCCCGACCCTGCTGCGGTGCTGTCCATCGCCTCCGGCCCGCGCCGCCGGCTATGGGAGCGACGGCGCAGCGACCCCGATTACCTGCTGCTGCGGGTGGGCACTGCGGACATGCCGTCCGCGGTCGAGCTGAGTGATCCCACCCAGGACGAGCATCGCCGGGTGGTGGTGTGGGAGATCCCGGACGCACCGGTGACGATCCCGCTGCCGAAACGGGGCGTGGTCGGCGTGGCGGGCCCAGCCGACGCGCCCCGGGCCGTCGGCCGCTGGCTCGTGGCCCAGGCCGCGGCCCTGCATAGCCCCAACGACCTGCAGATATACGTCCTGACGGACGGCAGCGGCCAGCCTAGCTGGGAGTGGGCGCGATGGCTGCCGCATCTCCGCCCGGCCCCGGCGGGGCCCGGGCAGACCGCGGCCCCGCCCACCTGCGTCGCCCTGATCGGCAACGACGCGGAGACGGTCGCGGGCCGGATCGCCGAGCTGCTGGCCATCATCGCGAGCCGGCGCGACGCGATGCGCGAGGCGAGCGGCGAGCCGCCGTCCCTGTCGCCCGACGTCATCGTGGTATTCGACGGGTCCCGCAAGCTCCGCTCGCTGCCCGGCGCAATCCAGATCCTGCGTGACGGGCCCCAGGTCGGGGTGTACGCGATCTGCCTGGACGGCGACGAGCGGCTGCTGCCGGCCGAGTGCCAGGCGGTGGCCGTGGTCGAGCCGGACGGGCTGCGTGTGCAGCAGATGAGCGCGGTCACCATCACCGGTGTCCGCCCGGACCACGTGACCCCCGGCTGGGGTGCGCAGCTAGCCCGGCGGATGGCACCGGTCCGCGACGCCAGCGACGAGGAAGAATTCTCCTCGCTGCCCGATTCGAGCCGGCTGCTGGACGTGCTCAACCTCGACCCGCCGAGCCCGGAGCTGATCACCGCGCGCTGGCTGGCCGGCGGCCAGTCCACGGTCGCGGTGCTGGGCGAGTCCTATGATGGCCCGTTCGCCATCGACCTGCGGCGGGACGGCCCGCACGGGCTGGTGGCCGGCACCACCGGCGCGGGCAAATCCGAGCTGCTGCAGACGTTCGTCGCGTCGCTGGCCATCGTCAACCGGCCGGAAGCCATGACGTTCGTGCTGATCGACTACAAGGGCGGCAGCGCGTTCAAGGACTGCGCCCGGCTGCCGCACACGGTCGGGATGGTCAGCGACCTGGACGGTCACCTCACCGAACGCGCGCTGGCCTCGCTGTCCGCCGAGCTGAAGCGGCGCGAGGAGATCCTGCTGCGTGCCGGGGCCAAGGACATCGAGGACTACAACGACGTCCGCCGGGCCGACCGGGCGCTGCCCCCGCTGCCCCGGCTGGTGCTGATCATCGACGAGTTCGCGTCGCTGCGGGCCGAGCTGCCCGACTTCGTGACCGGGCTGGTCGGCATCGCCCAGCGCGGGCGGTCCCTGGGCGTGCACCTCATCCTGGCCACCCAGCGCCCGGCGGGCGTGGTCAGCGCCGACATCCGGGCCAACACGAACCTGCGGATCGCGCTGCGGGTGACCGACGCCAGCGAATCGGCGGATGTCATCGACGTGCCCGACGCGGCCTGGATCTCCAAGGCCACTCCCGGGCGGTGCTACGTGCGGTCCGGAGCCGCGAGCCCGGTCGGCGTGCAGTCGGCCCGGATCGGCGGCCGGCGGCCGGGAGCCACCGCCATGATGAGGCGGGACCCGGCCCGGCTCATCCAGGTGGCGTGGCGCGACGTGGGCCGGCCGCTGCCGCAGGCCCGGCGGGGCCTGGCCGACGACGACGGTAACTCCGCCACCGACCTGTCCGTCCTGGTCGACGCCATCGGTACCGCGGCGCAGCGGATGGGCTGCACGCGCCAGCCGAGCCCGTGGCTGGCACCGCTGCCGGATCTGGTCACCCTGGACCAGATCCCGGCCGGCCCGGAGGTCCCTGGCGACATCGCACCGATCCCCTTCGGCATCACCGACGTGCCGGCCCGGCAGGCCCGCGAGGCCATGACGCTGGACCTGGCCCACGGCGGGCACGTCGTGGTGGCCGGGGCGGCCCGCACCGGGCGCTCCACGCTGCTGCGCACCATCGCCGGGTCGATCGCCGCCCGCGCGTCAGCGGCTGACGTGCACATCTACGCGATCGACGCGGGTACGGGTGCGCTGCTGCCGCTGACCGCGCTGCCGCACTGCGGCGCGGTCGTCACCCGGGACCAGACCGACCGGATCGAGCGGCTGCTGGGCAAGCTGCGCGGCGAGATCACCCGCCGCCAGCAGCTGCTGGCCGCCGACGGTTTCGCCGGCGTCGCCGAGCAGCGGGCCCGGATCGCGGACCCGGCCCGCCGGCTGCCCTGGATAGTGCTGATGGTGGACTGGTGGGAGGGCTACTTCGCCGCGTTCGAGAAGTATGACTACGGGCGGCTGGTCGACGGCCTGCTGCAGCTGATGCGCGAGGGCGCGGCGGTGGGGATGCGGGTCGTGGTGACCACCGACCGGCTGGCCCTGCTCGGCCAGACCGGGACCGTATTCGCCCACCGCCTGCTGCTGCGGCTGAACGACCCGGGCGACGCGGGACAGGCGAACATCCGCGAGCGCTCGCTGCCGACGCATCAGCCGCCGGGACGGATCATGATGGAGGGCGTGCCCGACCCGATGGAGGTGCAGGTCGCCCTGCTCGACGCCGATCCGTCCGGCCCGGCGCAGGTGGCGGCGCTGCGGCGGCTCGGCGAGGAGTCGTCCGCCCGGCACGGATCCCCGGCGGGCCTGCTCAGGCCGCTGCGCGTCGACACGCTCCCGGCCCGGATCACGCGAGCCGAGACACTGGCGCTGGCCCCGGGGTTCGTCCCGCCCTCCCCGTTGTGGGCACTGCTCGGGGCAGGTGGCGACGAGCTGGAGCCGCTGGGACTGGACGTGCGGGACGAGGGTCCGGGGCTGACCATCGCCGGGCCGCCGAGGTCGGGCCGGTCCACCGCCCTGCTCACGATGGCCGCTTCCCTGCTCGAGCAGGGCACGCCCGTGCTCGCGGTCACGCCGCGGCGGTCACCGCTGCGGTCGCTGGCCGGCCGGGACGGGGTCCTCGGTGTGCTGGAGGGCGACGTGGCGGCGGACCAGATCACCAGCGCGGTGGCCGGACTGGACCGGTTCGTGGTCGCCGTCGACGACGCGGAACTGCTGTTCAACGGGCCGCTCTCGGCCCCGCTCGAGAAGATCCTGGCGAGCGGCCGGGACGGGGAGCATGGGCTGATCATCGCGGGCGCCACCGGCGACCTGACCCGCGCCTACTCGGGTTTCATCAAGGAGGCGCTGAAGTCGCGCTGCGGCGTCCTGGTCGCGGTGGACTCGCCGAACGACGGTGACCTGTTCGGCATCCGGCTGCCGCGCAACGCCGGGCCCGGGCCGCTGGGCCGCGGCCTGCTGGTCCGGCCGGGCGCCACCGCGCCGCTCCAGATCGCCCTGCCGGATTAACGGGACTGGCTGACAGAGCCCGGCTAACGGGCAGGGTTAACGGGGCCAGGCTAACCAGACCAAGAGAGGCCGAACGGGCAGGGGAAACCCCCGGAGACGGCAAGACGTGGGCCCGGGCGGGGTCCCACGTCGTTGCCGGGCTAGTGCGGCGGATCAGGTACCAGCGACCTGCTCGACGCCCTGGACCAGCTTGTTGGTGTCGTTCTGGTACTGGGTGTGCAGGTTGGTGTGGTCCGACTTGATCTTGTTGGTCAGGTCCTCACACTGGCCGTTGAGGTTCTGGAAGTGCGAACCGCTGGTGACGTCGTTGAACCCCTGCGCCGTGGTCCGGTAGGTGTCGTGCGCGTCCATGACCGCCTGGTGCGCCTGCTCGAGCTTGCTCATCTGGGCCTGGACGCCCGACGGGTCGATACCGATGTAACTGGGCATACCGGAACTCACCCTCCGTATTCTCATGGGCGCCGTGCTGCGACTGCTGGCACCGGCCCCCGGACAAGTAGTGGCCCCCATAGTGGCGCAAATCATCTGCCCAGAGGTCCGTAACACACAACTTCGTGACGCTTAGGAACCCTTGGTCGCCATCCGCACCTTTGCTTCCCACTCGCGCCACCCTTCTCAGGGAGTAGCATCTGCGGGTAAATCTCCGTCAGATCACCAGAGACAGGGGGTCGACGCGTGCTCAATATTGTCGGGGATGCGGTGTCGTCGGCGGAAGCTGACATGTCCAAGGTGCAGGCCGCGGCCGATGCGATCAGCACCGCGATCGGCAAGGTCCAGCCCTGGCTGGGCGGCGACACCTGGACCGGGCCGGCCGCCACGGCCTGGGAAGGTGACTGGAACTCCTTCTACGCCACCGTGCGCGGGGTCCTGAACAGCCTGCCCTCGGCCGAGGCGAGCGTCATCAGCGGGGTGCAGAAGCAGGCCGAAGCGCTGCAGAAACAGCTAGCCAAAGAGCACGCGACGGCCGCCCCGCAGTAGCGCGTCGGCCCGCCGTGAACCACCCGGCGCCCACTGCCGTCTTTTGAAGTACAGCGATCGTAGCGAGGAGCCATGAGCAGCGACGAGGTCGGCGTCGACCCAGGCCGGGTCAGCCAGGCGGCGGGTGCACTGGAAAACCTGCGGGACGTGCTGGCCGCCAACGTGCCCATCATCGTGAACACCATGCAGGAGTACTGGAGCAGCGGGGCGGGCTCGCCGATCTCGCTCGCTCCGCTGCAGCAGGCGCAGTCACGTTCACCCGAGGACGCCACCGAGATGCGGACCCGGGCCGAGCTGGCCGCGGCGTGGCTGGCCCAGAGCGTCAACCTGACAGGCAGCGGGATGGTCAACATCCCGTGGGGCGACACCCCGGCCGCGCTCAGGGAGCTCGACCAGCTGGATGCCCAGGCGCAGGCTCAGGCGCTGTCCGCCGCGGAGGCCGAGTCCGGCAAGAACCCGCAGGCGGCCCGGGCCGCGATCACCTCGATCCAGCTCGACATCGCCGACCACACCAAGTCGGGCGACACCTCCTGGCTGACGCAGTTCTACACCCAGGCCGCGCCGTCGGTGGCCAGCCTGGCCGCCACGCTGAACTCCGAAGACGGCCAGCACATGGTGGTGCTCAGCCCGCAGGACCAGCACATCCTCAACACCTACGCGACCGGCCTGGCCTACGCGGACAAGCACGGCACCCTCAGCCAGACCACCATCAACGCGTTCTCCCAGTCCAAGAACCTGTGGTCGGTGGGCATGCTGTTCAAGTTCGGCCCGCCCGGCTCGGCCTACGGCACCCAGGAGAACCTGGGTAAGGACGACGACGGCAACCCGGTCACCCAGCCGAACCTGCTGGCCCAGGTGACCACGGCCATCGAGCTGGCGCGCATGCGCGGGGGTTACACCATCCCGCTGACCGGCTCCGACGTGCCGCTCGGATCGCCCGGCTCGGCCTATGTCCAGCAGCTGATGGCCGAGTTCGACCCGGCTCCGGCGATGCTGACCCTGTCCACGCAGAACGGCGCGGCGGCCCGGGAGGTGCTGGCCGGCCCGGACGGCGAGCAGATCGCCAGCGACCTGATGACCCGCCCGGTCGAGTTCTACTACGCGTCCTTCGACGGCAGCAAGCTGACCGGCTTCATGCCGGTAGCCGCGCCCAAGCCTTACTTCGATGGCGAGCAAATCACCCAGGACAGCGACCCGCTCAACTGGCAGGACCATCAGGTCACGTACTCACCCGAGGTCATCGGCAAGTTCCTCGACACCGCCGCGAACAGCGGGGGCCGCGGCAGCGGTCCGGCCGCCTACAACTCGGCCAATGCGGCGCTGCACCTCATCGAGGCGACCCCCTCGCCCACCGGCGACGACGGCATCCACCTGCCCGAGCCGGTTCGCCAGGCCCTGTTGCACACCGCGCAGAACTACATGTTCGACATGGCGCAATCTCTGTCGAACTCGGGGCCCTCCAGCGTCCACGGCCCGGTGTCCACCCTGCCGGTCTACCACCTGCAGCTCAACGGGCAGAGCGAGGACAACAGCCTGAGCAGCACCCTGTCGACGTTTTTGCAGCAGGTCAGCTACGACAAGAGCGACGCGGCCACGCTCGACGCGTCGGCCAAGGTGCTGTTCGGCAACATCTACGCCCAGTACAAGCTGGGCACGCTCCCGCCAAGCTTTAGCGGGCAACAGGCCAGTTGGGATATGGCCGGGCTGCTCGGCCGGATCCAGACCGAGGCGAACAACGTCGGCGTCCACCTGGCTCAGGACAGCGACGAGCAGCACGAGGAATACAACAAGATCATCGAGCTCGGCGAGTCCACGCTCCCGCTTTTGCCGGGCGTGGGCGATGTCGCGGACGAAGCCACGGATCCGGTCAAGAGCTTCCTGTCCGTCCTCGGGATTCCCACCTCGTTCAGTACCGATGCCGCCAGCACGACCGAGGTAGCGGATGCGCACAGCTTCGCGGTGCAGGGCACCTATATCCACGTGTCCATGGTCCAGGGCCTGCTGAACAACGGAGCGTCCGACCTGCTGAGCAGCGCGCAGCAGTACAACCACGACAATCCTGGCCAGCAATTCCTGCAGGGAAATCAGATCGTGCTGACCCAGCAGAACTACGGCGCCTTCAACGACTGGTACCAGAACCTCAGCTCGCAGCTCGACAGCAAGTACGGCTTCACCAGCCTGGATAGCACGTACAACCAGGCGTACACCCAGCAGGGCGCGACGTCGTCCGACGGCGCCAGCGGGCCATGGTAACCGGTCCGCTTACAGCGCGGTGGCAGGTGCTGGCGGCCGCCGTGGCTGTCCTCGGGCTGGCCGGCCTCACCGCCTGCACATCGTCAGGATCATCGGCGGCGGGCCCAAGCACGAGCACGAGCTCATCCGCGAGCACGGGCACGAGTTCACCTTCGGCCGGCGGGAGCCCCAGCTCGGCGCAGCAGGGCAGAGCCCGCTATTCGAGCGCCGCGGCCCTGCTCACCCAGTGCGCGATCAGCCACGGCGTGCAGGCCGTCAGCAGCAGCGCGCAGAAATACAACGCCAGCCAGCCGAAAACCCAGCAGTGGCTGACCGGGGACAAAGTCCAGCTGACGTACGCGAGCGACGGCGCCTTCACGGACTGGTTTGAGAACGAGGGGGCCGCGATAACACTCGGCGGCCAGCAGCTCGGTGAGTGGCAGCAGTGGGCGGAAAACCACGATGAGCTGCCCGCACAGGTCTGCGGCAGCGCGGTATCCGGCGCGGCCCTCCGGCAGCTATACGCTCAGGTCTACGCCCGCTGGCCCGGCATGCTCGGCAACGATCCATGGTGACCAGCCAGCTATAGAATAAAGGTTCGATAGCCTGCTATACTGCGGGAATGGCCGAGTACGTACCGCCTGGATGGCCGGCCGGAGTGCACCCGCCTGGCAGTGAGGAATTCGAATCTACCGCGGTGGGCTGGCTGCTTGACGTGGTGCCGCCCGACTACCGGCTGCACGGGGTCCTGCGCCGCTACCCGGTGGCGCTGGCCGCCATGGCCAGGTATCACGCCAAGGCGAGCGTCGAGGGGGCACGCCAGGGTTACCGGGAAGCCCGGACCGAGCTGGCGGGATCGCTGCCGCCGCACGCCATCGACACGGTGCTGGCCGCCTACCGCAAGGAGGGGGCCCGGCTGGCGGCCACGGCCCGGGCAGTGGACCTGGTCGAGCGCGCGCTGCGCGGGGAGACGTTCGCGCCGGCGATGGCCGACGAGCGGCCCGGCCGGCGG
>JBAPYC010000690.1:0-2086 GCA_049284535.1 Streptosporangiaceae bacterium | reverse complement strand
GAGTCCATCAGTGCTCATGGTGTGGTCGTAGCCAGGATCGCTTTCTCGACACCTGAGCACCCATGGACACCAGAGCACCTGCGAACGGCTGGCAGCCTGGCCTAAGTGGCTTCGCCCGGCCGATCTGCTCGACCCGGTTGCCACGCTGGATCGCGAAGGGGCTCAACCAGAAGTCGAGCGCCATCTCGGTCCTGGCCAGCATGACATCGCCGTCAACGCGCGCCGCGAACATCACGTTGTTGGTGGTGCAGCGCTGGCCAGCGTGCTCGGGCCGGACCATCCCAGCACCATCATGGCCCGGGTCTGGCTCGGCCGCGCCATGGTGGCGGCGGGGCATCCCGGGGACGCGCTGTCCGTGCTGACCGAGGCGGTCGCGGGCAGCGAGCACATCTGCGGGCCCGACCACGCCGACACCCTGACCGCACGCGAGGATACGCCACCGCGTCGCGGGCGGCGGGTAACGCGGGCGACGCCATCCGCGCTTACCGGCTGCTGGCCGGCCGCGAGCGCCTGCAGGGGCCGCGGCACCCCGACACCATGACCACCCGCCTCAAGCTGGCGGACTCCTACCTGGCCGCGAATCAGATCAAGGACGCCATCGCCCAGTACAAGCAGGTCTCAGCGACCGGGAGACCATGCTGGGGCCGGGCCACCCGGACACGCTCCAGGCGTGCGGCGGCCTGGCCTCGGCCCAGTTCGCCGCGGCCCGGATGACCACCGCGCTGCAGCTGTACGAGGAGACCTGCGCGGGCTACGAGCGCACCCTGGGCCCCGATCACCCCACCACCTTGGCCCGGTAGCCGACCTGGCCAACGCGTACTTCGCCACCGGGCGGCTGGGTGACGCACTGACCCTGCTCACCGACGCCGTGGCGCGCTGCGAACTGGCCCTCCCGCCGGGTGATCCGCTGACCCAGGCCATGCGCGAGAGCCTGACGAACATCACCGGATGATGATCCGGGGCTATGCCCCGGATCGTGGGCGGCAGCGCTCGATCCGAAGGCGGGGCCCCGGCTTCGTTCTTGACGGGGCCGGCCGCGTGCCCCAAGAATGGCGCACATCGGGCACTAGTCACAGGTGATAGCTACAGTTTCAGCAGGGGCTTCCATGGGCGAGAACGGCCAGCATGCTCCGGGCGGAGCGGCGGCGATCGTGACCGCGCTGGCTGAGGCGGGCACCTCGGTGCTGTTCGGAGTCCCGGGCGGCGGCCCGAACCTGGACGTGGTGGGCGCCGCGGCCGCGGCGGGCCTGCGTTTCGTGCTGACTCACACCGAGACCGCGGCCGTGATCATGGCCGCGACCTACGCCGACCTGACCGGACGGCCCGGGGCGGCCGTGGTGACCCGCGGCCCCGGGCTGGCCAGCGCGGTCAACGGGATCGCGCACGCCGCGCTGGACCGGCTGCCGGTGGTGGTGATCGCCGACACGGTACGCGCGGCCGAGGCCGGCCGGATCAGCCATCAGCGGCTGGACCTGGCCGGCCTGGGCCGTTCGGCCGGCAAGAACGCGATCACCGTGGGCCGGGACCGGACCGCCGAGGCCGCCGCCGAGGCGGTGCGGCAGGCGCTGCAGCCCCCGGCTGGGCCGGTGGTGGCCCTGATGGACGACAGCGGCGTCTCGGGCCCGTGGCCGGCCGGGGGTGGGCGCAGCTCCGGGGCTGAGCTCAGCTGCGGGGGTGAGCGTGGCTCCGGGGGTGATGCGGCTGTCCTGGCCGCGGCGCTGGGGTCGGCCAGGCGGCCGCTGGTCATGGTGGGGGCCGGCGCCATCAAGCACGCCGGGGTGGTCCGGGCGGCGCTGACCGGGCCGGGCCTGCCGGTCCTGCACACCTACCGGGCCCGCGGCATCATGCCCGACTCCGGGGCCGAGGCCGCCGGGCTGGTCACCGGGGCGACCATGGAGTGGCCGCTGCTGGCCGGGTGCGACCTGATCCTCGGCCTGGGGGTAGATGAGGCCGAGATGATCCCGGCGCCCTGGGACTACGGCGCCCGGACCCTGCTCGTCGCCGGGCACCCGCCGGAGGGTCCGGCCTATTTCACCGGCGCGACCGCCCTGGACCTCACCGTGCCGGAGGCCCTGGAGGTGCTGGC
>JBAPYC010000689.1:0-4774 GCA_049284535.1 Streptosporangiaceae bacterium | reverse complement strand
GCCATGCCCGGTGTGGATCGTGACGTAACCATGCGGCTTGATCGTGTACGAGCCGAATACGAAGACGTGGCCAGCCTTGTCACGCAATGTCCACTTGGTGAGGTTAATGTACGAACCAGACGTATTGTGCAGCTGGACCCACTCGTGATTGAGGCTCGAATTGCTGCCGAGGTCCGGACCGGGCGAGTTGTACCAGATCTCGTGAATCTGAATACGATAAACAGCCGCCTGGGCTGGTACGCCGGTCGCTGTGACCAGCCCGGTCGTCATGAGCAGACCAATGATTGCGGTCAGCGGGAACGTCATTATTCTCCGCATTACTCCCCCTTGCTAAACGTTAGTTGCGTGTCATCGAGACGCGCCTCAGGTTAGCAGCGCAAACCGGGTCATCGCGGCTGGCGGCCGCAGCTGTGCGGTATTCCGGCACCAATTTGGGGCGGAATAATGCGGAAGTTTTGAAGATCACCGCGCGGAGATGGGGTGGCGATCTCACGGCCGATGATTTCCCCGCCGGCGGCACGTCCTGACCGGCAGCAGGACATGACGACCAGAGGAGTCCCCATGCGATCAGGCCCCGACGGCAGGCAGATACCGGGCCAGCGCGGTTTCCGGTGCCGGGTTCAGCAACGTCGAGCGGTTCGAGTTCACCGGCGACCGCATCTCGCACGTCGTGGTCTACTTCGGGCGGGAGCTCGGGTAGGCGGCCGGTTTACCAGGCAACGCGAACGCCGGGGCCCGGAACGGATTCCGGACCCCGGCGGACGGCGGTCAGTCAGCGTTGGTCAGGGAAGGGTTGGTCAGGGAAGGGTCGGTCAGGGAAGGGACGGTCAGGGATAAGTCGGGTAGCTGCCGGTGTGGTGAGTGACGTGAAGGTAGCGGTTGTACTTCGCGACCTTCACGGTGACCTTTCCTGCGGTGAAGATCCCGTAGTAGTTGTTGTAGATGGTGTTGCCGGTCACCTTGATGGTCAGCGGGCTGGCGTCGGCCAGATAGATCCCGGTCGTCTTCAGGTCGTGAGTGTCCGTGCGGAGGTTGTTGCGCCCGATCCAGTTCCAGGTGATGGCGTTCCCGCTGAAGTTGAGGCCCTTGGCGTGGACGTGGATCGTGACCCCGCCATGACCGTTGCCGGAGAACGAGTTCCCGGTCACCAGGTTGTTCCAGACCCCGCCCTTCGTGCCGCCAGCGGCGAGGATGATGCCGCTGCCTGCCGAGGCGTCCGGCGCCGACGGGCTGCCAAGCCCGTTGTCGTCGGCCACGTTGCCTGAGACCACCGTGTCGTAGACGCCGGCACCCGTGTGGTCGGCCAGGACGATGCCGCAGCCGCCGGGGTTGTCGTCAGCCGTGTTGCCGGTTATGCGGTTGTGGGACGCCGCGGCGCCGAGGTCGTTGGACACGTTGATGCCGACACCGTTGCCGGTGGCCACGTTGTGGCTCGCCACCGAGTAGGAGGTGCTGTTGAGGTCGATGCCGGAGCCCTTGTTGTTCTTGACCGTGTCACCCGTGATCGTCACGTGGTCCGCGGCCTTCGGGACGCCCTTGATGTACCCGGCCGTGATGATCCCGTCGGCGGGAGCGTTGTTAGCCGTGGAACTGGCGTTCTCGACCGTTAGCCCGCTGACGGTCACCCACGAGGCGGCCACTCCGATCCCGTACGGCTTCCCCTTGGCGTCGATCACCGCGCCCCATCTGCCCCGGAGGTTCACGGTCCGGTCGACGGTAACGCTCGTCTTGTAGGTACCGGGGCACACCACCACGGTGCCCCACAGCGGCGCAGCCTCGACCGCGGCCTGGATCGAGGAGTAGGCGGCGGTCCGGCAGGACCAGTCATGTGCCCCGGCCTTGCCGGCGGCTGATACGTACACGGTGGACGGGCTGGCGCTGGCCGCGGTGGCAGCCAGCCCAGACACGGACAGAGCCGCGCCCGCCAGGCCGATCGCACTGGCATAGCTCAAGAATCGCTTCATACTTGGGTTCCCCCCCAAATCGCAACTTTGCGTCGTGACGAAACTAACATCGACAACGTGACCTGCGCCAGTGTCGGTTTTTGGCGGCATGGGGCGGCGGTTCGCTCGAGCTCCTACCGGTAGCCCCCGCTCTCGGCAGGCAGCCGGCATAAGCCAAAACTACGGACAAAGCGTCCCGAGATCGTTACGGCTCCTCGGCAGCCAGAGACGGAAGCGGGGAGAGAGCAGGGGGGCGCTGGCGTTGTGCGATAACGGTTAAGGGCGGGCCAACGTGGGGAGACGGGGAGCAATGGCCACGGACGATTGTGCCGGGCTGTCCGAGTACGCCAGCACGGTAATCAAGGCGATCGGTGATGGGGAGCTGGCTTTTCATTCCGCCCGGCGATGGCTGCAGTCCGGATGCCGCCCAAAGATCTTCAACCACAGGTCTTGACAATTCCTCCCTACGTTTTTTGATGAAGAGGAGCCGTAACGATTCCGGGACGCTGCGCCCGTAGGTTTGGCTCATTCCGGTTGGCCTGCCGAGGGGGCGGAGCCGCCGGTCCAGTATGAGCCTCAGTTAACGCAGGCTCAGGGGAGGGTGATTTACATGTCAGCATGGCTTAGCAAGTGGGCACCCGCGTCCGGGGTGCTGGCGGCGGTGCTCGTCGCGATCGCATTCTTCGCATCGCCGCATACGCCGGGCGATGACGCCACGGGCGCTCAGGTCATCGCGTTCTACCGGAGCCACCACACGTCGGACTTCCTCTTCGACATCATCGGGGGCCTGGCCGTGCTGTTCCTGGTGCTGTTCGCGGTGGCACTGGCCCGGCAGGTGCGGACCGGTGATCGCTGGCTAGCCCACGGGGCACTCGCTGGGGCTGTCTTCGGCGGCGTGGGCTTCCTGACCTCCATCGGTTTCGACTCGGTCCTCGCGCAGGACTACAACCATCTGACGCTCGCGTCGGCTCAGACGCTGAATTTGCTCGACAACGATTTCTTCCTGCCCATTCTCGTCGGGTTCGCCCTGTTCGGCATCCTGACCGGACTGGCCGTCGTGGTGGGCCGGATCCTGCCGAAATGGATGGGATGGGTGATGTTCGTATTCGGCCTCGCTACGCTGGCCGGTCCCATCGGGTTCTTCGGCTTGCTGGCGACGCTGCTGTGGGTGCTGGTAGCCGGGATCTGGATGGTGCGGCAGGGGCCGCCGGTTCCGGAGAGCGTGACACCCTTGGCCGAGCATCACGTTACGGCCTGACTCAAGCCGAAGCCGGCGGGCGCGGTGCGTATTCATCGATCGTCCGCGCCCGCCGCGGATCGACCGCATTGGTATTCACTTAATTCCTCGGCTGCACGTGAGGAATGGGCACCGCGAGACCGCAGGTTAGTCGCGACACGGCGCTGGGCTCATACCCTTGGCCAGGAGAGCGATCAGGCCGTCCGCGGCCGGAGCGACGCCCAGATCGTGGACAGCAGCGCGAGAGCTGGCCTTCCGCCGCCGCCGCGGATAGTACGTTGAGCGGCGCGAGCCTGGGCGATCGCAGCTGCCTGAGCGAGCATGGCCTTCCTGTGCCCGCAGGCTATGTCGTAGGCGTTTTCTGGATGCAGCAGCATCGTCGTCTCCTCCTATCCGCGGCCACCCGTCAGGTGCCCGTCGTCAGGTGAGACTGGCCCGGGCCGCCGGACTCATCGCCCCCCCGCCCGGGAATCTCCGGGCAGCCGGCCCGGGCGGCCGGCACGTGCGGTCGTCTGCGCTGCGCCGGCTGCGCCGGGCTCAGACGGTGACGGCGAGCTTGTTCGCGGAGACGCCCAGGCCGATGCCGATGCTGCAGCGATCGGCGCCCGGCCCACCCGGTGCCCGTGGAGCCCCAGGGTAACGGCCAGGGACCTACACGGGCGCGAACCGCAGCCGCCAGCGCGACCGTGGAGGCAGGGGCACATCGGCGTCGTGCCCGGCGCACGACTGGTGTCTGGCCCACGAGGACGAAGGAGCACGGACATGACGGAAGACCTGCAGACCAACGGCGCTAAGACCGCCATCCGCCCGTTCCGGGTCAGCTTTTCTGAAGCGGACCTCAGCGACCTGCGCAGACGCGTAAACGCGACCAGGTGGCCCGATCGTGAGACGGTCACCGACGACTCACAGGGCGTGCGGCTCGCGCTGATGCAGGAACTCGCTCGCTACTGGGGGACGGACTACGACTGGCACGGGTGCGAGGCGAGACTCAACGACCTACCGCAGTTCGTGACCGAGATCGACGGGCTTGACATTCATTTCATCCACGTCCGCTCACAGCACCAGGACGCGCTGCCGCTGATCGTCACGCACGGGTGGCCTGGCTCGATCATCGAGCAGCTCAAGATCATCGAGCCGCTCACCAATCCCACGGCCCACGGTGCGAGCGCGGAGGACGCGTTCCACCTGGTGATTCCCTCCCTGCCCGGGTACGGGTTCTCAGCCAAGCCGACCACCACCGGCTGGGACCCGACCCGCACCGCACGTGCCTGGGTCGAGCTGATGAAGCGCCTCGGATACGCCCGGTTCGTGGCCCAGGGCGGCGACTGGGGTGCGGCCGTCACGCAGTCAATGGGCATCCAGGCAGCACCGGAGCTGCTCGGCATTCACTCCAACATGCCCGGGACCGCTCCAGCCGCCATCAACAAGGCGGTCCAGCGCGGCGATCCGGCGCCACCGGACCTCTCCGCCGAGGAGAAAGACGCGTACGAGCAGCTGAGCACCTTCTATGCCAAGCACGTGGCCTACGCGCTGATCATGACCACGCGCCCGCAAACGCTGTACGGGCTGGCGGACTCACCCATAGACCTGGCGG
>JBAPYC010000688.1:0-7923 GCA_049284535.1 Streptosporangiaceae bacterium | reverse complement strand
TCGGCGGCGCGAACTCCGCGGGTCAGGCGGCGCTGTACCTGGCCGGGCGAGGCAGTGAGGTCTCGCTGGTCGTCCGCGGCCCGGACATCGCGGCCGAGATGTCGGCGTATCTCGTCGACCGGCTGCTGGCTCACCCACGGGTGACGGTGCGGTGCCGGAGCGAGGTCACCCGGCTCGATGGCGGTGACTTCCTC
Source organism: Streptosporangiaceae bacterium (assembly GCA_049284535.1). GTDB lineage: Bacteria > Actinomycetota > Actinomycetes > Streptosporangiales > Streptosporangiaceae > Palsa-504. The sequence goes on along the minus strand of JBAPYC010000688.1, from coordinate 7,729 downwards.
GAGGAAGTCAGCATCACCGACCGGACGGCGGACACCGCGCAAGCCCAGCCGTGCTCGGGCTTGTTATGCTTCATCGGCGCCGAGCCCGCCACGAGCTGGCTGGCCGGGATCGCTACCGGGCACGATGGTTTCATCCGGACCGACGTCCAGCTGACCGACGATGACCTCGGGCCGGCCTGGACCACGCTGGGACGGCGGCCGCTTCCGTTCGAGACCAGCATTCCCGGTGTGTTCGCGGTCGGCGACGTCCACTCCGGCTCGATGAAGCGGGTCGCCGCAGCCACCGGCGAAGGCGCCAGCGCTATCGCCTCGGTCCACAAGGCCATCGCCCCGCTGGCCTAGCGCCCAGGGGATACGGGCCGATCCGTATCGGCTTCGGGCCGCACGGACCAGGCCGTGCCAACAGATCACTTCCGCCACAGCGACCTTGTCGGCCGCAGGTTCCCAAACTCTTGACAGGCCGTTCAGCTGGTAACCAGGAGGTGGTCCCCGCCTTCGATGGGCTGAACCGTGTTGATAACGAGCCTGGCAAATCTGGTTGAAGCCGTCAAAGCCACCCGGGCCATCTCGGGCTCCTCGCCAAACAGTCTGGCTAGAGCCTGATGAGGGCCGGAGCTGGCCGGTATTCGTTACCTGACTACTCGCCCGCGAAGCTGGTGCTCAGGGCGGGCACAGGAGCAGAAACCACCGCCCGTTCGGCTTGAAAGACATGGGCCGAACGGGCGTTGAGGTTAAGCGCTGGTCGTGACGACGGCGCGGACTGCGGGAGCGATCTCGGTGGCGTACCGGTTGATGGACTCCTCCACGAGGGTCTTGGGCAGGCCGCCCCAGTCGATCTGGCCGAAGAACCTGTCGGGGCCGAGGGCCTGGTGAGCGTCGAGGATCTTCTCGATCAGCTGGGCGCTGGAACCGATCATGATCGCGTTTCCGCGTTGCGTGCCAGTGTCGAGCTGAGCCTGGCTGACCAGGAACCCGCGGCCACCGGGAGTCTTCGGACGGAGGTACGCCGATTATCACGGCGGGGAGGTGCTGCCACGGACAACTAGGCGGGGTTCCAGGACCGCGTCGGTGGTGCCCGTGACACGGCCTTCGAGGCGGTCGACCGCGGCGCGGACCGCTGACTCGGCCAGGACCACCGCTTCCTGGCTGACCGAGGTCAGGTCGACGGCGGTCAGATGCGCGACTGGGGAGTTGTCGTAACCGGTGACCGAGCAGTCGCCGGGCACGCGTAGTCCCGCCTTGGCGAGCGCGTCTATGACGCCCAGGGCGCAGTGGTCGTTGAACGCGCACACGGCGGTGGGAAGCTGCTCGTGCCGCAGCAGTTCGGCGGCGGCGCGGTGGCCGTCGGCTTCATAGTCGCCGCCGGTGACCACGCGCACGTGCTCGCCGAGGCCGTGCGCCCTCATCGCGGCCCGGTAACCCTGTCGCCGCTGGGCGGAGATGGGCTGGTGACCGCCGTCGACGTGGACGATGTCGCGGTGGCCGAGCCCAGCCAGATGGCCTACGACGAGCGCCAGGCCGCGGCGGTCGGCGGAACGCACCACGTCAATGTTGCGGAAATCCACCACCCGGCGTCCCACCAGGACCAGCGGCAGCTCGCCAGCCAGCTCGCGCAGGCGCGCTTCGGGCAGCTGGGAGCCGAGGAGGATCGCGGATTCGCAGCGGAAGCCCAGCAGCGTCTCGATGGCGCGGCTCTCGTCATGGGCAGGAGTGATCAGGGACAGCACGATCTCATACCCCGACTTTGCCGCGGCAGTCTGGATGTTCTCGGCCAGCTCGGCCTGGAAGGCACTGCGGACGTTGACGGTGACGCCGAGGTGCTTGGTCCGGCGGAGCTTCATCAGGCTCGCGGTGCGGTTGGCGCGGTAGCCGAGCTGCTCGGCCACCGCGAAGACCCGGGCCCGCGTCGTCTCGCTCGCGCCCGGCGCACCACGGAACACGATGGAGACGAGCGCCGTGGAGACACCGGCCGCACGGGCGACGTCCCGTATCGTCAGCGGCTTGTGCCGGGGCGGCGGCTCGGTCATTGGCGGTCCGTTCGTTTTCCGGTATGTCTTGACATTATGCATCTGGCAGCGGATTCTATTCTAGACCGTTCTACTAGAACGTTCTAGCGGGCTACGTACCGCGGGAACCGTCCAGGCGGCAGTCCGGTCGCCGGAGAACGGCGGCGCGGCGGTACCGGTCAGCTGAAAGGAACTTGATCATGCCACTCAAGCTCGGCGCCTATACCGCCTGCCTGCACGACCGTCCGCTCGCCGAAGCCCTGGAGGTACTCAAGGCAAATGGTCTGACCTCGGTGGAGGTCAACACCGGTGGCTTCATCCCGTCGCCGCACTGCCACGTCGACGCGCTGCTGGCCTCGGAGCAGGGCCGCCGCGCCTACCTGGCCGAGTTCTCCTCCCGCGGGATGGAACTGACCGGGCTGAACTGCAACGGCAACCCGCTCAACCCGCTACCCGGTGTCGGGCCCAAGCACAGCGACGACCTGCGCCGGACCATCGAGCTCGCCGGCCTGCTCGGGGTCCGCAACATCGTGACGATGTCGGGTACCCCCGGCTCCGATCCCGCTGCCCGGTACCCGTCATGGGTGGTCAACCCGTGGGACGGCGTCTACATGGATGTCCTGGACTACCAGTGGGACGTCGCCGCCCGGTACTGGAGCGAGATCGACGCCCAGGCCCGGGCCAGCGACGTGCGGGTGGCGATCGAGATGCACCCGCACAACCTGGCCTTTTCTCCGGTTACGCTGCGCAAGCTGGTGGACCTGACCGGGGCTACCAGTATCGGTGCCGAAATGGACCCGTCGCACTTGATGTGGCAGGGCATGGATGTTCTTGCGTGCATCCGGTGGCTGGGGCCGCTGGTGTTCCACGCCGCCGCCAAGGACGCCATGATCACGCCAGGTGTCGACATCCGCGGTGTCCTGGACACCTCATTCGAGCGAGTGCCGGCAGATGATCCTGACAAGGTCCCCACCGGCTACGGGTACTGGTGCAACGCCTGGCCGGTCAACGCTGCCTGGCGGTTCGTCGCTGTCGGCGTCGGCCACGACGTCCCGTACTGGACGGAGTTCCTGCGGGCTCTCGCCGAGGTCGACCCTGACATGGCGGTCAACATCGAGCACGAGGACGCCAGCTACTCGCGTATCGAGGGCCTCACCCTCGCTGCCGCGAACCTCCGCGCTGCCGCCGAGAAGATCTAGGGGAGGTCATGGTGAAGATCGCACTGGATCCCGCGATGTACCACGCGAGGATGCCGGTCGCCGACGAACTGCGCAAGGCCGCCGACCTCGGCTATGAATACCTGGAGCTGTCGCCCCGGGTGGACTGGTTCTTCTGGCACCGGTACCCCAAGGCCGACGACGCGATGGTCGCCGAGGTCAACAAGGCCGTCCGGGAAACCGGGGTCCGCATCTCCTCGCTGGTGCCGGTCTTTAACTGGTCAGCACCGGAGGAGCAAGAGCGGCAGGCGCAGGTCCGCAACTGGAAGCGGCTGCTGGAGATTGCCGATGGCCTGCAATGCCCGGTGATCATGACCGAGCTATCCGGTGACCCGAACCAGCCGCTCAAGTCCGAGCATGCCTTCTACCACTCGATGGAAGAGCTGATCCCGCTATTCGAGCGGTACCACCTGCAGCTCAACATCGAGGCCCACCCGTACGACTTCTCCGAGCGCAACGACGACGCGGTGCAGATCGTCCGCGGCCTGAACCGGCCGTGGATCAACTACTGCTTCTGCATCCCGCACGCATTCCACCTGTCCGACGGCGCCGGCGACGTGCGCACCATGATCACCTACGCCAGCGCCAAGCTGGGCCATATCCATGTGGCTGACTGCTACAACCACCGGGCAGGAGTCGGCAACCGGTACATCGTCAACCCGCCCGGCGTCGACGCCCGGGTGCACCAGCACAATGAGATCGGCAACGGCGACATCGACTGGGACGAGACATTCACCGCGCTCCGCGACGTCAGCTTCGACGGCATCGCCGCGGTGTGCGTGTTCGGCTGGGAAGAAGACGCCGACGCCATCCACCGGCGCATGCTCGACCAGGTGACGGCCGCGCTCGCCGGGCCGGCCCGGGAACCACGGTGACGTCGTGGCGCACGGAAAGCCCGCCTCGCGAAGGCGACCCCGTGAGGGAACCGCTGCGCATCGGCATCCTCGGCGCCGCCCGGATCGCCGATGAGGGCATCGTCGCCCCGGCGAGGACGCTGGGCCACCAGGTGGTGGCCGTCGCTGCCCGCGACCGGGGCCGTGCCGAGGCGTTCGCCGCCGAGCGCGGCATCGCCCAGGTGCACGACACCTACGCCGACGTGATCGCCGACCCCGAGGTTGACCTGGTCTACAACGCACTGGTGAACTCGCTGCACGCGCGGTGGAACATCGCCGCGCTGCAGGCCGGCAAGCACGTCCTCAGCGAGAAGCCGCTGGCCAGCAACGCCGAAGAGGCCCGCGCGGCGCGCGCAGCCGCCCGCGCCTCTTCCGGCCGGATCGTCGAGGGCTTCCACTACCTGCACCACCCGGTGAACATCCGGCTGCGTGAGCTGGTCACCTCCGGGGCGCTGGGCGACATCCGCAGCGTGGACCTCGTGCTGAGGATCCCGGCACCGCCGGACACCGATCCGCGGTGGTCGCGGGAGCTGGCCGGCGGGGCGACCATGGACCTGGGCTGCTACGTGCTCGACGCGGCTCGCCACTTCGGGCTGTGCATCGGAGCCGCTCCGCAGATCGCCAGCGTAGCGGCCACGCTGCGGGCGCCCGAGGTAGACGCGTCGATGCGCGTCGAGCTCGCCTACCCGGGCGGAGTGACTGGCCACTGCACGTGGGACATGGACGCCACAGAACGGACGATGACCTGGTCCGTGGCCGGCACCGAGGGCGTGGCCACATCGCCGGCCTTCGCTGTGCCTCACACAGACAACAGGCTCGTAGTGACCAGGGACGGCCGGATCAGCGAGGAGGTGCTAGGCGATCAGACTTCCTACACCTACCAGCTCGCGCGCCTCGCTCAGGCGCTGCGGGCCGAGGAGCCCTTCCCGGCCGGCATCGACGGGTCGGTGGCCAATGCCGAACTGATCGATGAGTGCTACCGCCGGGCGGGACTGTCCCCGCGGGCCCAATAGCCGCAAAGCCAACGGTTCGTCCTGACGTACCGTCTCAGACCGCGACCCGGCCGCCATCAACCGGTAGCACGACGCCCTGGGTGAACGCCGCCTCCGGCGAGGTCAGATAGACGATGGCCGCGGCGATCTCCTCCGCGGTGCCCAGTCGCCTGGCTGGCGCGAGCGAGGCCAGGTATCCCTGCGCTTCCCGCATACCTTCAGTGCCCTCGGTGCTGACCGGCCCCGGGGCTACGGCGTTGACGCGGATGCCCTTCGGCCCGAACTCCGCTGACCACGCTTTGGTCAGCAACTCCAGCGCGGCCTTGGTCGAGCCGTAGAGCGCCATGCCGTCGAGCCCGAACCCGGCGACCATCGTCGAGACGTTGACGATGACTCCGGCCCCACGCTCGGCCATGCCCGGCGCCAGGGCGGCAGTAAGGAAGTAAGGCACCTTGACGTTGAGCGCGAACAGCTCGTCGAACGCGGCTTCGGTCGTGCCGGTGGTCGGGCCGAAGGCACCGGACCCGGCGTTATTGATCAGGATATCGACGTGGCCGAGCAGCGCCTCGGCCGCGCCAGCGAGTTGTGTCGCCGATGCCGCGTCCCGCAGGTCGGCCGGGACGAATTCGGCCCGGCCGCCGGCCGCCCGGATCGCCGCCGCCGTCTGATCGCCGCGGGCTTTGTCGCGACCCGATACCGCCACGTGAATCCCGGACGCGGCGAGGGCGATCGCGGTCGCCCGGCCTATGCCGCTGGTGGCACCGGTGACCAGCGCGGTTGACGGAGTGGAGCTGATGGAGGTCATGCGAACCGCTTCCCTAGATTTTTGGCTTGAACAAGCCAATACTGCTCATACAAATTCTGGCTTGTCAAGGCCAAAATTGGTAAGGTGAGATCATGGCCGCAGCCAACGCGCCCGCCGGGCGCCTTACCCGCAAGGGGCTCGCGACACGAGCGCGGATCGTGCAAGCCGCAGCAGAGCTGATGTTCCGCCACGGCGTAGCCGGCACCAGCAACGAAGACGTCCTCGCGGCGGCGCGCGTCAGCAATTCGCAGCTCTATCACTACTTCGCCGACAAGGACGCGCTCGTGCACGCCGTGATCGAGCATCAAGCCGACGAGATCATCGACGGCCAGCGGCCGCTGCTCGACGAGCTGGACTCTGTCGCCGCGTTCCGGCAGTGGCGTGACATGCTCGTCGACCTGCAGAGACAACGGCACTGCGAGGGTGGCTGCCCGCTCGGATCACTGTCCAGCGAACTCGCCGAGACCGACGAACCGGCCCGGACCGCGCTCGCCGCCAGCTTCGACCGCTGGGAAGCCCCGATCCGCGACGGGCTCCGGCGCATGCGTGACCGGGGCGAGCTGCATCACGACACCGACGTCGACCGGCTCGCGCTGGGAACTCTCGCCGCCCTGCAGGGCGGATTGCTGCTTACCCAGGCACAACGCAACGTCGGCCCACTCGAGGCAGCGCTCGACCTCGCGATTAGTCAGATCAGTTACCATCTCAGCTGAGATCCGGCAGCTCGATATGCCCGCCTGACTGTGGCGAGCATCCGGCGGACTCGCCTCGGCCGGATGCAGGTCAGCACAGGAACGGGCTGACCCGCTTCGACAGCCGGCCTGCAATTCGCCACAAGGGGCGCGCCTGACTGAGGCACCATCGCGGGGCCGGTGTGAGCCCTTGCGCTCGTTCCGTCGCGTCTCGTGCACAAATCCGTGCAAAAATTACTGGCCGCCAGCAAGCGGTTTGTGGTTGTCCGATGTGCATCAGCTACGAGCTAACCGCATGACAACTACCTGACCGGCGCTCTGGTACCGGATTAGGCTTCCGCGCAGATGATCAGCTGGGAAGTTCACTCAGGCTGACCCAGTTTCCTTTGGCCCGGCGCAGCGCATGGGCGATCTGCGGCGCAGTGGCCAGCGTGTAATGCCCGCGATGGCAGGGCAGGTCGTACATCACCTCACCAAGGTGGCGCTTTATGAATGTGAGCCGCTTCTGCGCTAGTTCTTCCTGCGCCGCGGAGGAGGCAGCAACGAGTTGCTGCTCGGCGATGCGGATGAGGATCGCGCCTTTTTGAGGAAATAGCTGGTAACCCTCGGGCGCTGTGATGGTCAGCGAGCCTATCAGGGGGCGGTAAGTGGCCTCAGCGATCACATCGCCACAACTTGCGCACGTAAGCTGCTTGGCCGCGTGCCGTGGAGTCCGCACATGCTGAATCTAGCCCTTGCGACCTGGTGCTAATTCTGATCGGGTCTCGATCCGCAGTTGCCCCTTCATCCGCCGCCTTCGCCACCCCGAGCCCCGGTCCGCCGTTATCGCCGACGCCGGATCGCCCGGGAGCGGAACGTCGGGTCGAAGACGACGGCCGTGTCTGCTATCTGCTGCGTCCTGAGGTGGTCTGATGTGGCTAACGCCCGGTCAGCGGCGCTGTGAGGCGCCGCCTTAATCAAATGGGTGCAGCTCGTTTGGAGTTAGGTGACCGGTCAGGCGCGGAGTGCGTACTGGCCCTGCGTGGTGCCGGGGTAGAGTCGCTGGTGCTCGCGGGCGAGGTGGAAGCGCCAGTATTCCTCGAAGTCGCCGTTGCTGATGACCGCGCGCAGGGTCAGGACGGCTT
>JBAPYC010000687.1:0-1768 GCA_049284535.1 Streptosporangiaceae bacterium | reverse complement strand
ATCTCCCGGAGCTGCGCCAGGGCATCCGCGGCGATCTGCTGGAACGCTCTCTCGTTCGGGTCGTTGACCCATTGCTCGAAGGTGAGATGCATGATGGTCGCGCCGGTGCGGGCGGTGAGGGTGGCGGCGGCGTCGCCGAGTCCCCGGGCGCGCAGGGCCCGGGCCATGGCGGCGGCCAGTGACGCGGACTTGATGAGCTCGCGTTCCTGCAGCTCGGGACTGGAGGCGACGATCCGGTACCGCAGACGAGCGAACTCGCGGACCTCTTCGAAGAAGCCGGCGGCGGCGTCCAGCGCCGCGCCGATCATGCCGAGAGGCGGGGCGGACGCGGGGGCGGCCTCGATGGCGGCCACCATCTGCTGCTGAAGTTGCTCCGCTCCCCAGAACAGCACCTCGCGCTTATCGTTGAAATACCGGAAGAACGTCCGCTTGGTTAGCCCGGCACGTTCGGCGATCTCCGCGACGGTGGTCTCCTCGTACCCGCGCTCGCCGCACAGGACCAGGGCCGCCTCCTGCAGCCGCGCTCGCGCGTCTGGCTGCCATCTGCTCATGCGGCAAGGCTAGCTGATGTCACCCGGTGTCATGGGCATGCTATGGTGATGACACCAGGTGACATCATTCAATACGGAGGATTTCCATGCGTGTTTTCGTGACTGGCGCGTCCGGGCACATCGGTTCGGCCGTCGTACCCGAGCTCTTGCAGGCCGGGCATCAGGTCGTGGGGCTGGCGCGCTCGGACAGCTCGTCCGGGGCGCTCGCGGCCGCTGGCGCCGAGGTCCGGCGCGGCGATCTGGATGACCTCGACGGGCTGCGTGCGGGCGCCGAAGGGGCCGACGGCGTCATCCACCTCGCCTTCAGGCACGACCTGATGAGGACCGGCGACCTCGGCGGCGCGACCACCGCCGACTTCGCCGCCATGGAGGCATTCGCCTCGGCACTCGAGGGGACGGGAAAGCCGCTCGTCATCTCCTCCGCGACCCTCATGCTCGCCCTGGCGGGCATCACCGGACGGCCGGTCACCGAGGCCGATTTCGCTCCCGGCGGCCCGCGGATCGACGCAGAGAACTTCGTGATCGGGCTCGCCGAACGCGGCGTGCGCTCATCCGCCGTCCGGCTTCCCCCGATCGTGCACAGCTCGCTCGATAACCAGGGCTTCGCGCACGTCCTGATCGGCATCGCCCGGCAGTCCGGCGTGTCGGGCTACGTGGAAGACGGGGCTAACCGGTGGCCCTCGGTGCACACCCTCGACGCGGCGCGGGTGTACCGGCTGGCCCTGGAGGACGCCCCGGCCGGAAGCCGGCTGCACGCGGTCGCGGAGGAAGGCATTGAATTCCGTGACATCGCGGCCGCCATCGGGCGCGGGGCTGGCGTGCCGGTGGCCAGCATCCCCGCATCGCAGGCTGGCGAGCACTTCTCCTTCCTCGGCGGGTTCGTCGGGGTGGACAACCAGGTCTCCAGTGAGGTGACGCGGAAGCTGCTCGGGTGGGAGCCGGCCCACCCGGGGCTCATCGAGGACCTGGAGCACGGGCACTACTTCGGGCCAGGCTGAGCGCATAGTTATTAGATCAGCAGGCCGTGCAGGAGGTTCATGACCTGTTCGGCGACCTGGGCGGGCTTGAGGCGGTCAGCGGGGCGGTACCAGCGGGCGATCGAGGTGAGGGCGCTGTTCAGCAGGTTCGCGGTGACAGCCAGGTCGATGTCGGCGCGAACCGAGCCTTCCTTGATCCCCTGCGCCAGGAGCTGCTCGGTGGCGTGGTTCACCTGGCGG
>JBAPYC010000686.1:0-9797 GCA_049284535.1 Streptosporangiaceae bacterium | reverse complement strand
GCCTTGGGCTTGGCCCCGCCCTTGATCTGGGCCCGGTCCTGCCGCTGGGCCTCCTCCTTGACCTGGGCCTGGTCCGGGTGACCCGAATGCTCGGCCGCCACCTGGGATTCCTCGGTCCGGAACCTCTGGTCGGCGGTCTCGGTGCCCTCGCCCGTCGCCTTGGCCGCGTGGCGTGCCTGCAATACCTGGACCCGGCTCTCGACGTCGTAGGGGACGATCGTGGCCGCGGACCGCGGGATGCGGCTGACCACGGCGGCGATCTTGTCCGCCGTGCGGTCGTGCAGCAGCCGGCCGAGCAGCGCGGAGTAGCTGCGCCGGGGCAGTACCACGGTCACATGCGTGCCCGGGTCCGCCGCCTCGCGCTCGACCAGCTCGGCCGCGGCCCGGAGCAGCCGCCGGTCAGCCACGTCGATGAAGTCCAGGGTCACGCCCCGGTCGGCCCGGGTCCACTTCTCCCGCAGCTTCTCGGCCCGGACGCTGTCGATGACGAAGTGCACGGCCCGGATGGTGGTGGGCCGCAGGCTCCGCGCGTACCGCAACGCGGCCAGGGTGGCCAGGTCGAAGCCGTCCACGAACACGAACACGGTGCGCCGGGTGTAGTGCGGGGCCGGCGGCGGCTGGTTCTCGCTGATGGTGTCGAGCACTTCGGTCTCCGCCGTGTACTCGCGGTTCATCCGGATCAGCGCCGGCACCAGGACCGCGAACAGGACCAGGACCACCCAGGCGCCCTCGGTGAACTTCACCACCGCGAAGATGGCAACCACGATCAAGGTCATCACGCCGGCCGAGAAGTTGATGATCATCCGCCGCCGCCAGCCCGGCGTGCGGTGCCGGGAGTGGTACCGGGCCATCCCGAAGCCGGCCATCGAGAACGCGGTGAACACGCCGATCGCGTACAGCGGGACCAGGTTGTTGACGTCTGCGTCCTTGATGACCAGCAGGCAGATCGACGTGACCGTGAGCAGGATGATGGCGTTGGAGAACACCAGCCGGTGCCCGCGCTTGAGCAGCCACCGGGGCAGGAACGAGTCGCCGGCCACGTAGCTGGTCAGGAACGGGAAGCCGTTGAAGCTGGTGTTGCCGCCGGTGTACAGGATCAGCATGGTGGCCGCCTGCACCAGGTAAAACAGCGCCTGCCCGATGAACGTGTGCCCGAAGACGAGCTGGGCCTCCTGGGCCAGCACGGTCGGGTAGCCGCTCTTGAACGGCGTGGCGTGGGTGGCGTGCGCCAGCCAGGAGATGCCGGCCACCAGGAAGCCCAGGATGGCACCCTCGGCGAGCAGCACCCGGCGGGCGTTGACGCCCTCCGGCGGCCGGAACGCGCCGACCGCGTCGGAGACGGCCTCGATGCCGGTCAGCGACGCCCCGCCGTTGGCGAACGCGCGCAGCAGGGTGAAGATCATCACGCCGGTGATCAGCCCGGCCGAGCCGTTGCCGAGACTATAGGCGCCGTGCAGCGTGTTCGGGTCCACCGACTTCAGGTTGCCCATGACCTGGCGGACCAGCCCGACCACGATCATCAGGATGACCGCGCCCGAGAACAGGTAGGTCGGGACCGCGAAGGCCCGGCCGGCCTCCTTGAGGCCGCGCAGGTTGCCCAGGCACATGAGCAGCACGACGCCCACGCATATCTCGAGCTTGTAGGTACCGACGGCCGGGAAGGCGGACGCCACCGCGGCTGTGCCCGCGGCCACCTGGACCGCCACCGTCACCACGTAGTCGATGAGCAGCGCCACCGCGCAGACCTGGGCTATCTTCGGCCCGAAGTTCTCTCTCGCCACCACGTACGAGCCGCCCGGCCGGATGTAGACCATGACGATCTCGCGGTAGGAGAGCAGCACCAGCACCATGACGAACAAGATGACCAGCGTCATGGGCAGGATCAGCGAGAACGCGGCGATGCCCATCGCGGGCACGAGCACGATCAGGATCTCCTCGGTGCCGTAGGCCGAGGAGGAGATGCCGTCCGGCGACAGCACGCCCAGCGCGAGCGGCTTGGACAGCCGCTGTTCCCCGAGGTCCTGGTTGACCAGCGGCGGCCCGAGCAGCCGTCGTTTGGTCGAATACCAGAAGGTGTCGGGCAGGCCGCTGCTTCTTTCGAGCAGGCCTGCTGCCTTCCGCGTGGCCACTATCTATCTGCGCCCTTCATCCGGTCTATACGCTTTTCGGCGCCAGAGACTTCTTACCACCACACCTGTACTGATGTAACCAGGCGGCCAGCGGGGCGGCGGACCCGGGTCGTCGCGGCCTACCCAGGAGAATTACCCCGCAAATCACTCCTTCACCCGCGCGGATCCGGGCCCGGAGGATGCGATCCTAGGGCCATGAGCACGACACCGGCGGGTGGCCCAGACGCCCCCGCGGGTCCGCAAGGCACGCTGCGGCTCTCGCGCCTGCTCCGGCGGCCGGTCGCCGACCGTGGCGGCGAGTCGCTCGGCCGGCTGGCCGACGTCATCGTCCGGCTGCGCGGGGACAGCTACCCGCTGGTCACCGGCCTGGTCGCAGCCGTGGGCGGCCGCGAGATCTTCGTCCCGGTGGACCAGGTCAGCTCGTTCGACGGCGACCCGCTGCGGCTGTCCAGCGCCCGGCTCAGCCTGCGTCACTATGACCGCCGCGACGGCGAGGTGCTGCTCAAGGCCGACGTGCTCGGCCACCGGCTGATCGACGTGGCCGGCGCCCGCCTGGTCCGCGCGCTCGACCTGGAGCTGGCCCCCGAGGCCGCCTCCGGCCCAGCCGCCTCCGGCCCAGCCGCCTCCGGCCCAGCCGCCTCCGCCCCAGCCGCCTCCGCCTCTGCCACCCAGCCCGGCGCCTCCGCCTCCGCCGCCCAGCCCGGCGGCCCTGGTCCGGCCGCCCAGGCCGGCTCGTGGGTTGTGTCCGGGGTGGATACCCAACGACGCCCGAGGCGGCCGTTCGGTCTGGGGGGCAATGGCGCAGCGCCGGGGCCGTTCCGGGACACCCGCGACTTCGACTGGCTCATCGGCCACGCAGGCAGCGCCCCGGTCCGCGGCCCGTTCGCCCGGATCCGCCGGCTCAAGCCGGCCCAGATCGCCGACCTGCTGGAGAGTGCGTCGGCGGAGGAGGAGACCGAGATCCTCGGCCGGGTGCACGCCGATCCCGAGCTCGAGGCCGACGTGTTCGAGGAGCTGGACGAGAACCTCGCCGTCCGGCTGCTGGACGCGCGCACGGATGCCGAGATCGCCGCGGTGCTGGCCCGGATGCGCGCGGACGACGCCGCCGACGCCGTGGCCGAGCTGCCGCAGCGCCGCCGCCGGCCCGTGCTCGACCTGCTCCCGCCCGGCCAGCGGGCCAAGGTGCTGACCCTGCTGGGCTTCAACCCCACCAGCGCGGGCGGGCTGATGGGCGTGGACTACATTGCCTTGCCGGCCCGGGCCACGGTCGCCGAGGCCCTGGCCCTCGTGCGCGATGCCGCCCTGCTCCAGCCCGAGGCGCTGACCAGCGTGCACGCCGTGGACTCCCGTGGTGCCTTGTGCGGGGTGGCCCGGCTGGTCGCCCTGGTCCAGTCCGACCCGGCGGACCGGGTGATCGAGGTGTCCGACACCGACCCAGTCCGGGTCGGCGCAGACGCCGACATCATGGATGTGGCCGTGCTGATGACCGACTACAACCTCATCACCATCCCGGTTGTCGATGACGCGCGCCGGCTAATCGGCGTGATCACCGTGGACGACGTGCTGGAGGTCACGCTGCCGGGGGACTGGCGGCGCCGGGAGGCCGCGGAACGGCCCGACGGCCGTCACTGAGAGTATTTACTTAAAGCACCCTTCTGATCACTCAACGTCTACTATTCTCACGCTTCGAAGTCGGATCCATTCGTTGCGTGAGAAGGGTTTCTTCATGTCCGAACGTCACTGGCCGCGACCCGCGCTGGCCACGACCGCACTGGCTCTGCTCGGCGCCACCGCCGTCGCCGGCTGCGGCGGCGGGTCCTCGGCCAGCAAGGCCAGCGCGCCCCAATCGGCCGGGGGCGCTGCTACCGCGACCGCCGCTGCCGCCAAGGCCTTCACTGCCAGCCAGCTGAAGACCGCCCTGCTGACCAAGGTCAGCGGCGAGACCCCGGCCAGCCCCGCCCAGGCGGGGGAGTACGGGGCGCTCCCGGATGTGAAGACGAGCAAGCAGACCATGGACGGGGTCAAGGTCAAGCCGGCCAATTGCGGCGCGGCCAGCGTGACCGGTTTCAACTCGGCCACGTTCACGCACGCGCCCGCGTCGGTGGTGACCTTCCGGGTCGGCCGGGACGGCGTCTCCGAGGTGCTGGTCTCGGCTACCCCGCAGATCGCGACCACCGCCCTGGGCGACCAGCTGCCGTCCGGCTGCATCCACTACAGCGCGACCGTGGGCGGCCGCACGTTCCACTACACGGTCAAGGAAGCCGCGTTGTCCGGCGTGGGCCAGTCGGCCCGGGCGCTGAACGTCAAGGCCGCCGGGTACTCCCAGGTGGACGTGTGGTCCGTCGTCTACCGGGCCGACGGATTCGTCGGCGCCGTGACCATGGTCGGCCCGGACTCCTCCAAGTCCGGTGTCCAGCAACTGGCCACCCAGGCCTTCGATTATGCCAACCAGGCGCTGGGCTAGCGTGCACGTGGGCTAGCGTCCAGCTGGCTTGCGTGCACCTGGGCTAGCGTCCAGGTGGTCTGCGCGCTAGCTGGCCCGGCCACCTTGACGCTGGTGCCAAACTGGTGGCATGACTAAGGCGTCACCTCGTTTCCGTTCGGTGCTCGACGACTACCCCGGTTACCAGCCGGGCCGAACCCCCGTCAGCGCGACCGGAAAGACGCACAAGCTCTCGTCCAATGAATCCCCCTTCGCGCCGCTGCCCTCGGTGGTGGATGTCATCGCCGAGGCGGCGCGATCGGTCAACCGGTACCCGGACAACAGCGCGCAGGTGCTGATCAGCGCCATCGCGGACAAGTTCGGCGTGCCGGCTTCGCATGTCGCGGTCGGGTGCGGCTCGGTCGGAGTCGCCCAGCAGCTCCTCGAGGCGGTCGGCGAGCCCGGCGCCGAGGTGGTCTACGCGTGGCGCTCCTTCGAGGCGTACCCGACGCTGTCGGACCTGGCCGCAGCCGAATCGGTCCAGATCCCGCTGCACGCAGAGACCCACGACCTGGCCGCCATGGCGGACGCGATCACCCCGCGGACCCGGCTGGTCTTCGTCTGCAACCCCAACAACCCGACCGGCACCGTCCTGCACCGGGCCGAACTCGAAGACTTCCTGGATCGGGTCCCGCCCGACTGCCTGGTCGTGCTGGACGAGGCCTACCGCGAGTACATCAGGGACGAGGCCGTCCCCGATGGCCTGACCCTGTACCGCGAGCGGCCGAACGTCGCCGTCCTGCGCACCTTCTCCAAGGCCTATGGCCTGGCCGGACTGCGGACCGGGTTCCTGATCGGGCACGATCCGGTGGCGGCCGCGGTCCGCGCCACCATGCTGCCGTTTGCCGTGAACAGCATCGCCCAGGCCGCGGCGGTAGCCTCGCTGGCCGCCGAGGACGAGCTGTTCGAGCGGGTCGAGCTCACCGTCAAGGAGCGCACCCGGGTCCGTGAGGCCCTGATCGCGGACGGCTGGGCCGTGCCGCCGACCGAGGCCAACTTCGTCTGGCTGCGGCTGGGTGAGCACACCATGACGTTCGCCGCTGCCTGCGAGGCCAAGGGCATCGCGGTCCGCCCGTTCGCGGGTGAAGGCGCCCGGATCACCATCGGCGACGCCGAAGCCAACGACTCCCTGCTGGCCGTGGCCCGCGCCTTCCCCCACCGCAACCGCTGACCGCCCAGGCCCGCGCTTTCCCCGGCGACCGCTAAACACCCACGCTCGCCATCCGCGCCTTACGGGCCGCTTGCGGCAGCACATTCAGGTCACACCAGCCCCACTCGTCACGAAGCGATTCGATGAATGCGGACCTCTACGCAAAAGATTCATCAGAATGCCGCATTCGTTGAATTCATCCCGTGCTGGGCAGCCGTGGGACAGCCGGACCGGCAACACCTAAGCAGTGGCGAGGGCACGCCAGCCGCCGCGCCGCGCCCCCGCGGAACGACAAGGCACGTGGTGAACAGCACGTGGTGTTACCGTATGGACCCAACCCCGAGGCCTGGACATCATCTGCTAAGCAGAGAGCGGGGGAGCCCGATGAAGAAGCACCTGCTGGCGGCGGTGCTAGCGGCGATCGCGCTGGCCGGATGCACCGCTAGCAAACCCGCATCGGCTAGCGGACCCACATCGGCTGGCGGACCTACATCGGCTAGCGCATCGGCCCGGGCGCGGCCCACCGCGACCACGGTGACCGGCTACTGGACCGAGAAGCGGCTGGTCGAGGCCCAGGCCTGGCAGTCGGGCCACATCCCGGCCGGCCTTACCCGCGATCAGCGCAGGGCGCTGGCCGCGGTTCGCGTCGGCGCGATCTTCGTGCACGAGGCCAGCGGCGACCACTACTGCACCGCCAGCGTCGTATCCAGCCCCGACCGCGATCTGCTGGTCACCGCGGCGCACTGCATCAACGGCGGCCGCGGGGGCGGATACCGCAGCGACATCGTGTTCATCCCGGCCTACCGGGACGGCAAGGCCCCGTTCGGCGTGTGGACCCCCGCCCGGCTGGTGGTGGCGTCCGGCTGGGCCAGCTCCAGCGATCCCGCCCTGGACGTGGGCTTCGTGGTGCTCAAGCCCTACCAGGGCCGCAACATCGAGGACGTGCTGGGCGCCAACACCGTCGACTTCAACCCCGGCTACCGGAACCTGGTCCGGGTCACCGGCTACCCCAAGACAGCGGAAGAACCGGTCACCTGCAAGAACTGGACCACCAGGCAGAGCGCCACCCAGCTGCGCTTCGACTGCAACGGCTTCGCCGGCGGCACCAGCGGCAGCCCGTGGGTCACCGACTTCAATTCGGCCACCGGCACCGGCCGCATCGTCGGCGTGCTGGGCGGCTACCAGGAAGGCGGCGACACCCCGGACATCTCCTACAGCTCCTACCTGGGCAACGCCATCCGCCAGCTCTACGACCAGGCCATCAGCTAAGCCGCCGCCCAGCGGCACACGATCAGCTAAGCCGCGTCCCGCCTACGCGGGTATCGCGGTCACGTCCGCGCCGAGCGCGTTGAAGCGCTGCGCGATGGACGCGTGTCCCCGGTCGATCGGGTAGCCCGGCGTGACCAGGGTCTCGCCCTCGGCGGCCAGGCCGGCCAGCATCAGCGCGATGCCGGTACGCAGGTCGTGCGCGACCACCTCGGCCCCGGACAGGGTAGAGGGGCCGTGCACCACGGCCGCGCCCCGGTCCAGCTCGACCTTGGCGCCCATCTTGTTCAGCTCGCCGACCAGCATGTAGCGGCCGTCGAAGATCGTCTCGCGGATGTAGGACGTCCCGTCGGCCAGGCAGGCCAGCGCCATGATGGGCGACTGCAGGTCGGTGGCGAACCCGGGGTACGGGCTGGTGACCACGTTGATCGGCCGCATCGGCCGGTCCATGCGCACCGAAACCACCGCACCGTTGGTGCCGAACTCCACACCCATCTGCTCCAGCTTCCACCGGACCACGCCAAAGTGGTCCAGGGACGCGCCGACCAGGTTGATCTCGCCACCGGTGATGGCCGCGGCCATCGCGAACACGCCCGCGTCGATCCGGTCGGCCATCACCGTGTGCTCGACCGCGTTCAGCTCGTTCACGCCGTGCACGGTGATGAAGCCGGTGCCGCCGCCGGTGATCCGCGCGCCCATCTTGGTCAGGAACGCGATGACGTCCAGCACCTCGGGCTCTTGCGCGGTGTTGTCGATGATGGTCCGGCCCGGGGCGAGCGAGGCTGCCATGATCAGGTTCTCGGTGCCGGTGTGCGAGGGGGTGTCCAGGTACAGGTGCGAGCCGGTCAGCTTGCTGGCCTTGATCCGGATGGTGGACTCGCCCTCGTCGACTACCGCGCCCAGCCGGGCGAACCCGCGGTAGTGGAAGTCCAGGTTGCGGTTGCCCAGGTTGCAGCCGCCGACCCCCTCGATGACCGCCTCGCCGAAGCGGTGCAGCAGGGCCGGCACGAACAGCACCGAGCTGCGGAACCGCCGGGCGATCTCGGCCGGCAGCACCGGACTGGTCAGGTTGGACGCGTCGACCACCAGCGTCCGTTCCGCCTCGTGGAAGGTGACCACCGCGCCGACCGCCTCGGCCAGCTCGACGGCCCGGCGGACGTCCTCGATCGGCGGCACGTTGCGCAGCACGGTGTGGCCGTTAGCCGTCAGCAGCGAGGCGGCGATCATCTTCAGCGCCGCGTTCTTCGCGCCCTGCACGAAAACCGTGCCGTGCAGCGGAGCGCCTCCGCGCACGCGGTAGTTCGTCTCGGGTCCCTGAGTCATGGGTGTCAGCTTAGCCGGGTGAGGCGCTCGAAGACTGGACCTAGCCGCTCTACGTAATGTTCCGGTGTGAAAGCGGAGTCCACGGCGTCGGCCGGCAGCGCGACCCCGCGTGTCGCGGCGTGCTTGCCCAGGGTTTCCCGGAACGGCGTCCCGTTATCCCACGTGTCCATCGCCGCTGCCTGCACAAGCGCGTACGCGTCCTCCCGGGACAGGCCGGCGCTGACCAGCTCCAGCAGCACCGCCGAGGAGTAGATCAGGCCCCCGGTGGACTCCATGTTGGCCCGCATCCGGTCCGCGTCCACGGTCAGCCCCTCGACCAGGCCGGTGGTCTGCTGCAGCAGATAGTCGGTCGCGGTAGCCGCGTCCGGCAGCGCGATCCGCTCGACCGAGGAATGTGAGATATCCCGCTCGTGCCACAGCGGGATGCCCTCGGTGACCGGGGTCACGTACGCCCGCACCATGCGGGCCAGCCCGCCGATCCGTTCCGAACGGATCGGGTTCTTCTTGTGCGGCATGGCCGACGAGCCCTTCTGGCCGGCCCGGAACGGCTCGGCCAGCTCTCGCACCTCGGTGCGCTGGCCGTGCCGGACCTCCAGGGCGACCGCCTCGCACACGGTCGCGGCCAGCGCCAGCGCGTTTACCCACTCGGCGATGCCGTCGCGCATCACGACCTGGGTGGCCACGTCCGCGGGCCGCAGCCCGAGGGCGGCCATGACCTCGGTCTCGATGGCCGGGTCGATGTTGGAGTAGCTGCCGACCGGCCCGGACAGCGTGCCCACCGTGACCGCCTCGCGGGCCCGGGCCAGCCGGTCCCGGGCCCGGGCCATGGCGAAGGCGAAGTCGGCGACCCGGTGCCCCCAGGAGTCCGGCTCGGCGTGTATGCCGTGGGTGCGGCCCGCCCGCAGCGTGCCCCGGTGCGCCAGCGCGTGGTCCCGCAGCACCGCGACCAGCCGGGTGGCCTTGGCGATCAGCAGATCGCTGGCCTCGGCGAGCTGCAGGGCCAGCGCGGTGTCGAGCAGGTCCGAGGAGGTCATGCCGAAGTGCACGTAGGCGGCGGCCGACCGGGGGTTGGTGTTGTCGGCCCAGGCGGTCAGGAAGGCGATCACGTCGTGATCGGTGACGGCCTCCACCGCGGCGACGGCCTCAGGAGTTGGCGCTGGGGCCGAACGGACTGGCTCCACGCTATCCGCGGGGACCGTACCTGCCCGCGCATGGGCCTCGAGCACCAGCACTTCGACCCGGCACCAGAGTTCGTACTTGTGGGCCTCGCTCCAGACCCGGCCCATTTCGGGCAGCGTGTACCGCTCGATCATGCTCTAACCGTACTGGCCCGGGGGGAGCCGGCCACCAGGGCCAGCGCCACGATCGCGGTCAGCAGCGCGATCTCGGCGGCCACGTTCAGCGTGACCCCGACCGGCGTGACGGCCAGCGCCGCGACCGCAGCCAC
>JBAPYC010000685.1:0-4376 GCA_049284535.1 Streptosporangiaceae bacterium | reverse complement strand
CTGGTGGCCGCGGTCCGCGCGGCCCGGCGGCCGGCCGGCCACCAGGCGCCCCCGGGCCTGCCCGGCCGGGCGGGAACGGGATCATGACGGTGACCAGGCCGGACGGCGAGACCCAGGTGCTGGCCAGCGTGCGGAACGCGGCCAGGGTGCTGCGGGAGTTCGGGCGCGGTGAGCCCCAGCTCGGGGTCAGCGACCTGGCCCGGCGGCTCGGCATCGCCAAGAGCACCGCGCACCGGATCGCGCACACGCTGGCCGCGGAGGGCCTGCTCGAGCGGGTGGAGGACACCGGCCGGTACCGGCTCAGCGTGGCCATGCAGGTGCTGGGGGCCAGTGCCCAGACGGCGTCTCTGCTGCACGGGGCGGCTACGCCGGTCCTGGACCAGCTGCGTAATCTCACCAAGGAGACGGTGCAGCTCGCCGTGCTGGACGGCCGGGAGGTGGTGTACGTGGAGCGCCGGGAGAGCCCGCACACGGTCCGGCTGTTCGGCCGGATCGGCCACCGGGCGCCGGCGCACTGCACTGGCACCGGCAAGCTGCTGCTCGCGTTCCTGCCGCCGGACGAACTGGAGCGACGGCTCGACGGCATGCGGCTGGTCCGCCGGACCCCGTACACGATCACCAGCGCGGACGCGCTGCGCGCCGAGCTCGACCTGATCCGGGTCCGCGGCTGGGCGGAGAACGTCAACGAGTCCGAGATGGGCGTCGCCTCGATCTCCGCGCCGATCAGGGACCGGTCCGGCCTGGTGATCGCCGCTGTGTCCGTGGCCGGCCCGGTGCCCCGGGTCAACGGCGAGAACCTGCGCCGGTTCGCCGGCCCCATCAGCCACGCCGCCGCGCAGATCAGCCACCGGCTGGCCGGCGGTTTCGGTGATTCCAGGGAGGCCATGTCATGACCCTCACCGACGCCGAGGTGAGCAAGCTCGCCACGGACCTGCACCAGGCCCGGCGAAGCGGCGTCGCCATCGCGCCGCTGACCGCCGAGCGCCCGGACATGACCATGGCCGACGGGTACCGGGTGCAGCAGGAACTGGTCGCGATGCTGACCGCCGAGGGCGAGCGGATCGTCGGCTACAAGCTCGGCCTGACCAGCGCCCCGATGCAGAAGATGCTCGGTGTCGACTCCCCCGACTTCGCCCCCGTGCTGTCCTCGCACGTCAACCCGGACGGCGCGGCGGTGGCCGCGTCTGAGTTCATCGCGCCGCGGGTCGAGGCCGAGATCGCGCTGGTGCTGGCCGGGGACCTGCGCGGGCCGGACTGCACCGCCCTGGACGTGGCGGCCGCGGTCAGCGGCGCGGTCCCGGCGCTGGAGATCGTGGACAGCCGCATCGCCGACTGGAAGATCAAACTCGCCGACACGATCGCCGACCTGGCCAGCAGCGGCGCCGTCGTGCTCGGCCCCGCGGTCACCCCGGCCCGCGGCCTGGACCTGCGGGTCCTGGGCATGGTGCTGACCCGCGACGGTGAGCTGATCGCGACCGGCGCGGGCGCCGCCGCGCTGGGCAACCCGCTGCAGGCCGTGGCGTGGCTGGTGCAGACCCTGCACCCGCTCGGCGACTACTTGCGAGCTGGCCAGTTCATCATGACCGGCGCGCTGCACGCCGCGGTGGACATCACCGCCGGCCAGTACTACCGCGCGGAGTTCGACCGGCTCGGGCCGGTCAGCCTGCGCGTCCGCTGACCCGCTCCCCACGGAACTGACCCGCGGCCCCGCGGAAAGGAACAGCCCATGGCGATCAGATGCGCAATCATCGGCTCCGGCAATATCGGCACCGACCTGATGATGAAGATCCTGCGCTCCGCCTCACTCGAGCTCGCCGCTCTGATCGGCATCGACCCGGACAGCGACGGCCTGGCCCGGGCCCGCGCTCTCGGGGTCGAGGCCACACCGGACGGAATCGGCTGGATCTCCGGCCACCCGGACCAGGTCGACCTGGTGCTGGACGCCACCAGCGCCTACGTCCACGTCCGCCACGCCAAGATCCTGGCCGAGCTCGGCATCGACGTCATCGACCTGACCCCGGCGGCGCGCGGCCCCAAGGTGGTCCCCACGGTCAACCTGACCGAGCACCTGGACGCCCCGAACATCAACATGATCACCTGCGGCGGCCAGGCCACCACGCCGGTCGTGGCCGCGGTCAGCCGGGCCGCCCCGGTCCCGTACGCGGAGATGGTCTCGACGGTGGCTTCGCTGTCGGCCGGGCCAGGCACCCGGCAGAACATCGACGAGTTCACCCGGACCACGGCCCGGGCCCTGGAGGAGATCGGCGGCGCCGCGCACGGCAAGGCCATCATCATCCTCAACCCGGCCGACCCGCCCATCCTGATGCGCAACACGGTCTTCTGCGCGCTGCCGCAGGGCACCGACCATGCCGCGGTGCTCGACTCGGTGCACCAGATGGTGGCCGAGGTGGCCG
The DNA here is from genome assembly GCA_049284535.1 of Streptosporangiaceae bacterium. GTDB lineage: Bacteria > Actinomycetota > Actinomycetes > Streptosporangiales > Streptosporangiaceae > Palsa-504. The sequence goes on along the minus strand of JBAPYC010000685.1, from coordinate 1,962 downwards.
GTTACGTGCCCGGATACCGGCTGAAGAACCCCCCGGTGATCGAGGAGGGCCCGTTCGAGACACCAGGCGGCACGGTCCCGCACCGCGTGGTGGTGCTGCTCGAGGTGGAAGGCGCCGGGGACTACCTGCCCGCCTACGCCGGCAACCTGGACATCATGACCGCGGCCGCGGTCCGGGTCGCCGAAGCCAAGGCCGAGCGGATGGCGGGGGTGGCGGCGTGACCGAGGTCCTGAGCCCGCAGCCGGCCGACTTCCGGCTGACGGACTCGACGCTGCGGGACGGGTCTCACGCGGTGCGGCACCAGTACACCCAGCAGCAGGTCACCGACATCGTCACCGGCCTGGACCGGGCCGGCGTGACGGTCATCGAGGTCGCGCACGGCGACGGCCTGGGCGGCTCCTCGTTCAACTACGGCTTCTCCGGCACCAACGAGATGAAGCTGATCCAGGCCGCGGTGTCCGCGGCCGGGACCGCGAAGATCGCCTGCCTGCTGCTGCCCGGTATCGGCACCGCCGAGGATCTGCGCGCCATCGCCGACGCGGGGGCTTCGGTGGCCCGCATCGCCACCCATTGCACCGAGGCCGACATCTCCGAGCAGCACATCAAGATGGCCAAGGACCTCGGCTTGGAGGCGGTCGGCTTCCTGATGATGGCGCACATGATCACGCCCGAGGAACTGCTGGTCCAGGCCAGGAAAATGCAGGACTACGGCGCGGACGTGGTCTACTGCGTGGACTCGGCCGGGGCGATGACCACGCCGATGGCGCGGGACCGGGTCGGGGCGCTGGCCGCCGGCCTGGACGTCGGGGTCGGCATCCACGCGCACGAGAACCTGTCGCTGTCCGTGGCCAACTCCCTGGCCGCGGTGGAGGCCGGGGCGCTGCACGTGGACGCCTGCACGGCCGGGGCCGGGGCCGGGGCGGGCAACTGCCCCACCGAGGTGCTGGTCGCGGTGTGCGAGAAGATCGGCCTGCGGACCGGGGTCGACGTGCTGGCCGCGATCGACGTGGCCGAGGAGACCGTCCGGCCCGCGCTGCAGCGGCCGCAGCTGGTCGACCGGGCCGCGCTGGTCCTCGGCTACGCCGGGGTGTACGGCTCGTTCCTGCTGCACTCCGAGCGGGCTGCGGCCCGGTACGGGGTCTCGCAGACCGACATCCTGCTCGAGCTGGGCCGCCGCAAGGTGGTGGGCGGCCAGGAAGACATGATCATCGACGTGGCGCTGGAACTCGCCGCGCGATCCGGCCAGGAGAGGCCCCGTGACTGAACCCAGGACGGCCAGCGTCAGCGAGCTCGCCACCCGGCTGGTAGAAGCCGAAGGCAAACGGGCCGGCATCGCGGCCCTGACCACCACCTACGGGCCGTTCGACGTGGCCACCGCCTACCAGGTCCAGGACGCCGTGGTGGCCGCGCGGGTGCAGGACGGCCAGGAGATCACCGGGGCCAAGCTGGGCCTGACCAGTGCGGCCAAGCAGCGGCAGATGCATGTCGATCAGCCGCTGTACGGCTGGCTGACGGACGACATGGCTCTGGACGTCGGCCAGCCGCTGGACTGCGGGCGGCTGATCCAGCCGCGCTGCGAGCCGGAGATCGCGTTCCTGATGGCCAGGGACCTGGCCGGGCCCCAGGTCACCGCGGCGCACGTTCTGGCCGCGACCGCGGCCGTGTTCCCGGCCATCGACGTGCTGGATTCCCGGTTCTCCGGGTACTCCTTTACGCTGCCCGACGTGGTGGCGGACAACGCCTCGGCGGCCGGCTACCTGCTCGGCGGCCAGGCCACCGAGCCGGCCGGGGTGGACCTGCGGCTGACCGGCCTGGTGCTGGAGAAGAACGGCGAGCTGGTCGGTACCGCGGCCGGAGCGGCCGTGCTCGGGCACCCGGCCGCGTCGGTCGCCTGGCTGGTCCGGGCGCTGCACCGCCGGGACCGCGGCCTGCAAGCCGGGCAGGTCGTCATCGCCGGCGCGC
>JBAPYC010000684.1:0-3524 GCA_049284535.1 Streptosporangiaceae bacterium | reverse complement strand
GGTCTAGGGCGCGCCCGCCGAGCTGTCCCGCCGCGAGGCGCATGATCGCAGGCGGCACGCTCAGCCCACCGCGGGCGCGGCGGGCGGTCATGCCGCGCCGGTGCCGGCCATGGCCGGCATGACCCGGTACGCGGCCAGGTCAAAGCGCCGGACCTGGTACCGGTACATGAACGTCTGGGTGGGCCAGTTGTTGGTGTTGCGGCCGGAGGCCGTCGTGTAGCAGTTGTGGCAGCCGGTCTCCCACACCGACGTCCGGCTGGCCGATTGCACCCAGGAGTTGAACGCGTCCTGCACCTCGGGACGCACATCAAGCCAGGCCAGGCGCTCAGCCTGGAGCGCCTGGATCGCGCCGCGGACGTAGCCGATCTGGCCTTCGAGCATGTAGATGATCGAATTCCCGCCGAGGTTGGTGTTGGGCCCGTAGAGCATGAAGAAGTTCGGGAACCCGGAGACGGTGATGCCGAGGTAGGCCTGCGGCCCGTCCTGCCAGGCCTGCTGCAGCCGCCGGCCGCCCAAGCCAGACACCTGCATCGGCGCGAGGAACTCCGCCGCCTTGAACCCGGTGCCGTAGATGATCACGTCCGCGGCGCGGGTCGTGCCGTCGGCGGTCACCACCCCGTCCGGGACGATCCGCTCGATCGGTTCGGTGACGAGTTCCACGTCCGGCCGCGCCAGGGCCGGGTACCAGTCGTTGGAGAACGCGACCCGCTTGCAGCCCAGCACGTAGTCCGGGATGCACCTGGCGCGCAGCGCAGGATCGGCGATCTGGGCGCGGAGCTGGCGTCGCCACAGCTGCATCGGCGCGGCCAGCATCTTGGGCGACAGGACGAAACCGCTGGTGAGCAGCTCGCCGTAGAGGAAGATGCGCAGCCGGTCGGCCTTGCGTACTACGGGCAGCCGGTCATACAGCGCCTGCTCGGCGTCGCGGTACGGCCGGTCGGCCTTGGGCAGCACGTACGGGGCGCTGCGCTGGTAAACGTCGACGTGGCCGGCGACCTTGGCGATCTCGGGTACGAACTGGATGGCACTGGCCCCGGTGCCGACGACAGCCACCCGCTTACCGGCCAGGTCGGCATCGTGGTTCCAGCGGGCGGAGTGCCACCAGGCCCCGGCGAACCCGTCCCGCCCGGCGATGTCGGGCAGGGCGGGACGGCCGAGCTGGCCGAGGGCGCAGACGACTGCCCGCGCCTGCAGTGTGCCGCCGTCGTCAAGGGTGAAGTTCCAGACCGCGCCGTGCTCGTCGAACTCGGCCGCCGCGACGCCGCCGCCGAAACGCAGGTGCGGGCCGAGGCCGCGCTCGGCGACCAGGGCGTGCAGGTAAGCCAGGATCTCCTCGCGCGGCGGGAAACGTCGGCTCCAGCGCCAGGGCCGGAACGAGAACGAGTACAAGTGCGACGGTATGTCGCAGGTCAGGCCCGGGTAGGTGTTGTCGCGCCAGGTTCCGCCGAGGTCATCGGCCCGGTCCACCACGACGAAATCTTCGATGCCCGCCTGCTTGAACGCGATCGCCATGCCGATCCCACCGAAGCCGGCGCCGATGACGACCACCTGGTAAGGCATGGGCACTCCCATCCGGCCGAGTTCGACCTCGGCGGAAGCGTCACAACCACTATGGGCGTAATCATGGCATTACACCCCCCGGTGAGCGAGGGATCAGCCGCAGTCCCCGCTCTCCATCTACCGGTCGGCGGCTGCATCCCGCCGCCGGGGCCCACGATCTTTTTCCGAACGGACCGGGTTCTCCGCACCAGGCAAATTCGGGGGCTTCCGGGCGAAGCCTGCCGTTCCACCGCACGGAGCCGCCGAAGCTCCGCGAGCAAGACGAGGGCGGCGCCCTCTCCGCCGAGGTGGATCACCTCGTACGGCTCGGCCGACTCCGTGCTGGCCGCCGACTGCATACTTATACGGAACCGTACGGGGCAAAGGCACGGCCGGCCCAGCGGCGCGGCTGCGCAGAAGCAAGTGAATCCGGGCGCCGCGACATTCGGTCAGGCGGCGAAGATATTGGCCTGGTGCCAGTCAAGGTACTTGGTGGCGGGCAGCTGGGCACTTGGCGGGAGTATCAGCGCATCGCGGAGGGGCGGCCGACCGTAGTACTGCCTGGCCAGGGGATCTGTGTGGACGGCATCATCGAGACCGCGGCTGAGTTGGATCTTCAGGTTCGCGTCGACGGCGAGCAGGCCGGTGTCGAAGGCCACGTCGTGGCTGGGGCAGGCGGCTAGGCCGTTACGGACGTCCATGCGCTCGGCGGAGGTGCTGTCTTTCCACGGCTTGATGTGGCCGGCAACCAGCATGCGCCTGGCAATGTTCGGAGTCGGCTTGAGGCCGCAGAAGACACACTGCTGGCCGCAGTTGGCGAGCACGTTCTGGGCGAACAGGTGCTGGCCAACCCGGGCCGCGGCCAGGAAAATGCGTTCAGTCTCCCGTTCGGTCCAGATACCTGCCTGGGCAGCCTTGGCGATCTGGTCCCGAAAAGCATTCTCCAGGGCGGAGGGGCTGAGCTCGTTCTGGCTGAGGAGGGTGAACTCGCCGCCGTGCTCTAGGCCGAGGAAATCGGGCAGGCGGTCCGGGCCGATTCGTTCGGCACGGGCCGCTTGCAGGAGTACGCGGTAGATGTGGGTGAAGTGCGCGGGCTCGTCGCGGAGGATGGCGCCGGCGAGGACATCATGTTTCCCGCCGTGGGAGCGGGAGCCGTCGAGGTTAGCCATCTTGGCCAGGACGCTCGAGGGCGGCCGGGAGAACAAGAGAGCCAGGGACGGGACCGGTTCGGGGGCCACATGAGCGGTGGAGCCGCCGAAATGGCGATGGTTCACCAAGAACGAAGCGGCGAGGCAGAGGAGGGTCTCAACGGGGAGGAACGTGACCTGCCGCCCAGAGGAGACTGGGGTGCGGTGCTGGAGCTGGCGGAATTGCTGCCGCGCCTGGCCGACTGAGAGATCGAGGTAGTCGGCGAGTAGAGGCACATGCGGGAGATTACACCTGGCGCGTTTGTTGTGCAGGAATCTTGCCAGGCTTATTTGATCATTCGAATTGCTACTTAATCAGCCCAACATTAGCTCAACTACAGTCGACCGTGGATATCTGCATACTGATGGCAAATGACAAGCCGAACGCAAATGACGGCGGCTCGATATACGGTGTCGCAAGCTCTATCAGCCGACCGACTGCCGTGCGACCCTTCGGTGCACGCTGGAGGGAAGAGCCGTGGGCGAAGGAAAGAAACCCGCTCGATCTCCGGTCGAGCGGGCCGAGCAACGCGCGAGACTGCGGACCGAACTGACGCTGGCGGCGGCTACAGTTCTGATCCGAGGCGGTCCCGATACCATCGACAAGCTGCGGCGTCATGCCGAGCGGACGGCACGGGCCTGGGCACTGGACGGCCAGCCCCTATTCGGCATATCGGTCTTCGCGGTCCTCGATATGCCGCTCGATGACTTGTTGAGGCGCCGGTTCACTAACTACCGGACGATCCACCTGCCCACGGCGGGCCAACTGATGAAACACCGATTCCCGTTGCTGCCGAC
>JBAPYC010000683.1:0-2579 GCA_049284535.1 Streptosporangiaceae bacterium | reverse complement strand
AGGCCTACACGCTCGTGCACGGCGCTGTCGTGCTCGCCGTCACCGGCAGCCTGCCCCGCGAACTGCTGGAGGACGACTCATTGTTCCAAGCCCAGCTGGCACGCCTGCTCCCGAACGCGCCCAGCAGCCCGGGCGACCACTGAGGGCGCGGGCCAGCGCACTGCCACTGTAACGGATCCTGCGCACCCGTCACCGCCACACCTGATCACGCCCACCCCGCGCCGCGCCGCCGCCTGGGACTGGCCCACTTGGCGAAGACACCGCCAGCACCGGGCCAGAACCAGCCACTACCCGTCAAGGACAGGTCCCGTAACGAAGTGCGGCTGTAGTACTAATCAGGCACAAAGGCGTCCGATGGGCAGCACCCTGAGTCTGTGTTCCGCCGGAAGCGCGCACACGTGGCCGGACCCGGCTCCTTCCTGCCGTGTCCAGCGCGGTTTCCTTATCGCAAGAGGAAGGGTCAGCGACGGGTAGTCCAGCTCGGGCCGGTCCGGTCCCAGGCCGACTCCCAGGCGGCGAGCCGCCGCCGGTCGAGGGCAACGCGGCTCAGCGCATAAACCAGGAGCAGCGCCAACCCGGCGGACGCCGCCACCCCGGCACCCACGATGAGCGCGTGAATGATCATGGTGGCCTGATCGGCCGGAGGTTCGGTTGGCTGACCCAAGCGATTCAGCCATACGGATATCCGGTCGCCCGCGCTCGCGTCGGCGATGCCTGGCGCGGTCGCGGTGGTCAGCACGCCTGATCGCTCGCTGCCTTCCGGAAGGTACCAGCGAGCCTCGGCCAGCCTGACGGGACCCCAGCCGTCGGCGGCTGGGCCGACCTGAAGCAGCAAGGCCGCCACCGGGCGCAGGCCGGCCGCAGCCGCCCGCTGCGACTGATACGTGTGGGTGCCGACAACGCATGCGATGACGAAGGCCATCAGGAAGGCGGCGGACAACGCCAACAGGACTACTCCCTCGATCCTGTCGACAGGCCGCCTGAGCGCGTTCCGGCCGGTCAGCAAGCGCGCCAGCCTGGACATTCGGCGGATCGCCTCGCGGGCCATGACGTTCATGATCAGATCACGGGCTGCCGGCTTCTGGGCGGCGGACCGGGACCAGTTGGGAAAATGACATCATGGGACTCCTGGGAGGCACACCGCGGCCGGGCTGGTCGATGTACCGCCGGGGTCCAGAGCGGCGGTTGCCGGGCAGGAGTCACGTCGCAAAACCGCGTCAGTAGCCCGGAGGGCTCTTCTTGTCAGGGTAACCCCTCCGGCGCCCAATAGCTGACCGGGCTCTGCTGCGTCGCAGTCCGGGTGATCACGACACGAAACGGACCGTGGTGACACCCCCGTGCGGGGGCTGTCACCACGGTCCGTTCTGAATACTCTTTTGGCCTGCCAGCACCGCGAGGTGCGGTAATCAGCTCAGGCCCAGCAGACCGTGGCTGACTGGCGGGCCGTGATCACCCGGGGAGGTGGGGTGAACTGCCGGGAGCGGTGGCGACCAGGCCATCATCGTCGCCCAGCTGGTCACCGGGATGGGCGGCTGGCGACGTTGATGCGGTGACCGGGGTCCGTGCGTGGCCGGGATGATCGCTGAGGATCTCGGTCGCCGGCGAGACGCGCCGGGCGTGCATCAGGCCCAGGCCGCTGAGTAGCAGCATGACGGCGGCGGCGATGAACGCGGCGATCGCAGCAAAGCCCGCGATCGTGGCCATGGTCCCGAACGCGTAGGCGTTGAGCAGCAGCCCGCGCAGGGTCTCGCCCTTGAACACCGTATTGACCTGGGCCGCCAGCGCGACATTCTTAGGCTGCGCGATCGACTCTGCCGACAGCTGCGCGTAGGTCTTGCCGCCGCCGATGACCTTGAGGTGGTTGGCGATGAAGTGATCCGCGTAGACCTCAGCCTGACCGCCGGTGGTCAGCTGCTGGCCGCCGTACGGCCGCATCGCGGCGAACTCGGGGGCGGCGACCGCCGGGCTGTTGGCAGCCGGGAAGTAGATCTGCTGGGCGGCGAGCTGGGTGTGCACTGGGTTGCCGATGTAGCTGTGGGCCCAGGTCAGCAGCCCGCCGGCCACGATGAGCGTGACCGCGAGGAACAGGCCTGCGGTGGCCATCAATATGTCGAAGGTTAGCCGTCTCATGACAATTCTCCTTGAAGCAAGCAGTGAGCGAGGGGTTCCGGCCGGCCAGCTGGCCTGACGGCGTGGCCCTGCTAGAGCGCGGTGGTTCCGTTGGCGGTGGTTCCTTTAGCGGTGGTTCCGTTCGCGGTGGTTCCTTTTGCGGTGACGGCAGGAGGCCCGGTGGGCAGGCCAGCGGCAGTTTTCTCGCTGGCGAGGAAGGAACCGAGCTCGGCGATGGTGGTCATCAGGGGGGCGGGGAAGACCACGGTGGTGTTCTTGTCGACGCCGATCTCGACCAGGCTCTGCAGGTTCCGCAGCTGCAGGGCGAGCGGGTGGGCCATCATGATGTCCGAGGCGTCGCCCAGCGCGGCCGCGGCCAGCGACTCGCCCTCGGCGTTGATGATCTTGGCGCGCTTCTCCCGCTCGGCCTCGGCCTGCTTGGCCATGGCCCGCTTCATGGTGTCGGGCAG
>JBAPYC010000682.1:0-2638 GCA_049284535.1 Streptosporangiaceae bacterium | reverse complement strand
GGCCGGCTCCGTCCCGGCTCCCGGGAAACGCCGCGAGCAGGTGCGCGGCGTGCGCGTCGGCCGCGGCGACGGTCAGCTTCCAGGCGTGCTGGGCCGGGCCGAACGCCGCTAGCTTTTCCGTCACCGTGCGCAGCCGATCGCCCAGGCCGGCGGCCTGATCCCTAAGTCCTGCGTCGTGAGCCGTCGCGGCCTGCCGGGCGGCGGCCAGCACGGCGTCCGCCGCGGCTGCCACGACCGGCCAGGTGTACCGTGGGCTGCCCCCGTACAGGCCGAACTGGTCCATGGCCTGCCCGGCGGCGGCAATCGCTGCAGCCGGGCCATTGGTCGCCAGCGCGAGCAGGATCTCCAGCCGGCCCAGCGGGAGCTGATGCTGGTCCTCGTACCGGGCTGTCCGGAGCAGGTCGCGTGAGGCTGCGGCGATCCGGGTCGCCGCGTCCAGGTCGCCTTGGCCCAGCTTGATACTGCCCGCGATCGTGTGCAGCATGGCCCGGTGCATTGTGCCCAGGCCGAGGTACAGATTCGATGCCCGGCTGGCGACCTTCAAGGCCTCGTCCCAGCGTCCCAGCGCGAACAGCGGTTCAGCCTGGTTGATCGCCAGCGTGCTGACCGAGATGCGGCCGAGGTGCTGCGCGTCCGCGCTGGCCAGCGCCCGCCCGGCGGCCTCGGCCGCCAGCTCGTGCTGCCCAGCGCCCTCCAGCAGGTGTGATTCGTTGACCGCCGCCTTGAGCAAGACCTCCTCGGCGCCCAGCCGCTCGCCCATCGCGCGGGCCTCGGAGATCAGCCGCAGCGGGGCGCTGCCCGGCGAGGCCTGCTGGCCGGGGTCGCCGTTGAACATCGCCATGGTCAGCATGGCGGTCGCCTCGGTCGTCTCGTTGCCGCTGCGCTGGGCGAGGGCAAAAGCCTCCTCGGCATAGAGCCGCTCGTAAGCCATCTCGGGCGCGCAGCGCGCCAGCGCGAGCAGGATGTCGATTCGGACGTCGGGAGCGACGTCGCCGGGCACGAAGTCAAGTGCCTTCAGCAGGTCCTCGTTGTAGTCCTTGCGGCCCAGCCGCATCCGGAACTGACCGCGGCTGGCCAGCAGTCGCGCGACCCGGGCTGGCTCGTCGGCCTCGTCCAGTTCCTTGAGGGCCGAGGTGGCCAGCGATGTCCCGCGTTCGAGCTCCCCGGCGTCGCGGGCCGCGTCGACTGCCTCTTCGAGCACGCGGATGTGGTCCGCGCCGATCTGTTCAGCGGCATTCGGTACCTGATCCCACAGCTCGAGCACCCGGGCCAGCAGCCCGAGCCGCTCGGCGGGCGCGACCGCCCGTCCTGCCTGCGCCGCCGCCCGCCACGCCCCGATCAGCGCCCACTCCGAATCGTGCGCCCAATGCCAGTGGTGGGCCATCTCCACGGCCGCCCGGCCGGGAGGAACTAGCCCGGGGTCGGCGTCGATGGCATCGGCGAACCGGGCGTGCAGCCGGCCGTGCTCGCCGGGCAGCAGGTCATCGTGCACGGCCTCGCGGATGAGCTCGTGCCGGAAGGCGTAGTCGTCGCCCTGCGCATGCAGCACGTTAGCCACCACCGCGGGCCGCAGCGCCCGGGTCAGCGTGGCGTCGTCCAACTCGCTCGCGACGGCGAGCAGCGCATGCCCGATCACCCCACCGCCGGCGCTGGCGACACGGAGCACTTCCTGGGTGTCCTCGGGAAGCCGGCGCACGGCGTCCAGCAGCAGGTCGCGAAGAGACTCCGGCGGTTCGGGGCTCAGCTCGCCGTCATGGGACAGCAGCGTCTCGATGAAAAGCGGATTGCCCTCTGAACGGTGGTACAGCGCGTCGGCCAGCCCGCTGGCAGGTTCCCGCCCAAGGATGCGTACCGCCAGCTCGTCGGTATCTTCCCTGGTCAGCCTGGGCACGTCGACCCGCTCTACCCAGCTGATCCGATCTAGCAAGGCCAGCAACGGACGCAGCGGATGGGTACGGTGCAGTTCGTCGGACCGGTACGTGACCACGATCAGCAGCCCGCTGATGGCACGCTGGTTGGCGATCAGGAAGGTCAGCAGATCCCGGCTCGACCGGTCGGCCCAGTGCGCGTCCTCGATCACGAGCACCACCGGCGATTCACCGGCGAGATGCTCGAGCGCACTGAGCACCTCCTCGAACAGCCGCGCCCGCGCCTCGCCCGGATCGCCGCCGGTTTCCGGCTCACCGAGTTCGGGCAGCAACCGGGCCAGCCCCCGCGTGGTCCGCCCGGGCAGCATCGCGGCCAGCGCGTCCGCGCCCATCTCGTGCACGAGTTCGCGCAGCACGGCGGTGAACGGTGCGAACGGCAGTCCGTCCGTGCCGAGTTCCAGGCAGCCGCCGACCAGCACGCGGGCCCCCGTCTCGGCTGCCACCCGGCCGAACTCGCCGACCAGCCGGGACTTGCCGACCCCGGCCTCGCCGCCCAGGAGCACAGCCGAAGGGCCGCCCTGGCGCACGCCCGCGAAGGCGGCTTCCAGGGCGGCCATCGGCTCGTCTCGCCCGACCAGGACGGGACTGGACACTCGTCCGCTCATCGCTGATGTCAGCATCCCACGAGGATCTGACATTCCGGAAAACTCACCGGTGGACGAGGCCCCGGCCTCGCCCGGGCCGGCCGCGCCCGGGCGAGACGTACCTAC
>JBAPYC010000681.1:0-4283 GCA_049284535.1 Streptosporangiaceae bacterium | reverse complement strand
CCGGACAGCCTGGCGCTTGTCGCCGGGATCGGGGCCCTGCTGGCTATGTTCGGCAATCCGTTCTTCGGCAAGATGAGCGACCGCACCTCGTCGCGGCTGGGCATGCGGCGGCCCTGGATGGTCATCGGCCTGGTGGGCGGTTCCGTCGGCATCCTCGTTGTCGCGCTGGCCCCGAGCATCGCGGTGGTCCTCGTCGGATGGTGCATCGCACAGCTGCTCTTCAACGCACTGCTCGCCGCCATGGTGGCGGTGCTGCCCGACCAGGTGCCGGCCGCTCAACGCGGCCTGGTCGCCGGAGTCCTGGGTGTCTGTACGCCCATCGCGTCGGTGAGCGGCACCTTCCTGGTCAAGCTGTTCACCGGCAACCAGCTCGCCATGTTCCTGGCCCCGTGCGCGATCGGCGGGTTCTTCATCCTGCTCTTCGCGGTCACGCTGAAGGATCGCCGACTGGCCAAGGCGGACAAACCCGACTGGTCACTACGGGAATTCGCCAGCACATTTTATGTCAATCCGCGGAAGAACTCCGACTTCGCCTGGGCATTCGCCAGCCGCTTCATGTTCGTCCTGGCCTACGCCTTCCTGGCTACCTACCAGGCCTACTACCTGCTGGACAAGATCGGCACCGCCAAGGCCGAGGTACCGCAGCAGATATTCCTGGGCACACTCGTCCAGTCCGTCGTCGTCGTCGCCGCTTCCCTCATCGGCGGCAAAGTTTCCGATCGAACGGGCCGACGGAAAATCTTCGTGCTCACCGCGTCGGTCGTGTACGGCGCGGCGATGTTCGTGATCGCCATCGCCAGCAACTTCAGCGGTTTCCTCGTCGGCATGGCCATCGGCGGACTCGGCTTCGGGATATACGTGGCCGTCGACCTCGCGCTCGTTGTCGACGTGCTGCCGGACAAGGACAACGCCGCCAAGGATCTCGGCGTGTTCAACATGGCCGGCGCTCTTCCGTTCTCCATCGCGCCCGGGATCGCGCCGGCCATCCTGGCGGTCGGCGGCGGCAGCTACGGCGTGCTGTACGCGGTGGCCGGGGTCTGCGCCATCATCGGCGCCGTCGCCATCCTGCCCGTGAAGCGGGTCCGGTGAGCACCCTGCGGGCCGCGGACGACGACGCGCCAGGATTTAGCGGTCGCCGGTGCGCGACAGGTCGAGTTCCCTGGCGCGGCGGACCGCTGCCCGGCGGTTGTTCACACCGAGCTTGGCGTAGATGTTCTTGGTGTGAGTCCGGACGGTGTTCAGCGACACGACGAGCTCGCGAGCGATGTCCGGGCCGCCCAGGTCCGTTCCGAGCAGCCGGAGCACGTCCAGCTCACGCTCGCTCAGCGGCTCGATCAAGCCCTGGCTGGCGGGCATGCTGTCCTCGGTCTTGTTAACGGCCGCCAGGAGCCGGCGAACATAGCCCGGGGCGATCCCCTCTTTCGCGGCCGCTCTGAGCAAGGAGGCCATAGCTGGGCCCTCATCGGCGAAGATCCGGACGTAGCCCTCCGGCTCAGCCAGCATCAGCGCGCGTCGCAGTGATGCAAGCGCAGCGGGGATGTCGTCTCGCGCCTGGTGGGCCAGCGCCTGCAGCGCCAGGATCTCGATGACGCTGCCCGTCCGCTGTCCCTCTTCGGCCGCTCGCAGGAGGCGGTCCAACAACCGGGTCGCCTCCTGGATGGAGCGCTCCGTGCGCTCGTCCGCGTACCCGGCCAAGAGCACCCTGGCCAGGGTGATGTGCTCGAACTCGCGCAGGTAGCTGAGGTCATCCTCGACGGATAGATCTCGCTCACGGGCCCAGCCGAGCGCTTCACCCAACTCGCCCTGCGCGATCTGCACCCGGGCCCTCAACGCCGGAACCGGCCGCACGTTAGGGAAGAAATCACCCACATACAGACGCTCCGCCTCGTTGAGCAGATCAAGTGCGCCGCCCAGGTCTCCTTCAGCCTGGCGTACCCACGCCATCGCGACCCGCCAGCGATACCGGTTCTGCGGCAGCCCGGTGTGCTCGCCCAGCTCCTGGCTGCGCAGCAGCTGCTGCGTGGCGGCAGGCAAGTCGTCGCGCTCGCGGTGGACCTCGCTCATCCCCACGTACATGTCTGCCGTCCCCCGCAGAACCGGCCCGCCCGGCTGGGACGCACGCTGCAGTGCCTGCTCGTAGGTGCGCATGGCCTCGCCAAGGCGGCCTTGCGTACGCCGTATATCCGCCAGCGCGATCGCGCACCCGAAGGTATCGGCGATGTGCCCGGCCCGCCGCAGTCCCGCCATGCACTCGGCATACCCCGAGTACCCGGCCTCCAGGTCCCCGCTCGCCCAGAACGCGAGCCCCATCAGGGCCGCGGCCGACGCACGGCCGAGGTGGTCATCAGCAGGCGAAAGCCCGAGTGCCTGCCGGGCGTGCCGCACGGTGCCGGGCCCATCGCCCCGGACCAGGGCCTGGGCGGCACGGTACAGCTCGATCCCCGCCGGGAGGCGGCGAAATTCCGTGTCGTCCACGACGACCATCTCCGCCGCCGGGGCCCGGGATCCCTGACGGATACCTGTCGTTCCGTCCAGCCAGCCCTCGGCGTCCCGCAACCGGGCCTCAACACCCTCGTACTGGCCGCCAGCCAGCAACGCCCCGGCAAACCCGACGCTGAGCACGGGCCTGACCCGGACCACCTCGTCGGGCAGCAGCCCGAGCCAGCCAAGCACCGCGGCCTCCTGCCTGATCCTGAGCATGCCCGGAATCGCCAGCTCGATCAGGTCCGCCGCCCGCCCGAAATCCCCGGCAGCCAGCGCGTGGCGGATCGCCTCGGACGGCTCGCCGTTCTGCTCGTACCACCCGCTGGCCCGCCGGTGCAGCTCAGGCACCTCCCCGGGCCGCTCATCCCGCAGGCGCGCGTGCAGGACGTCGGCGAAGAGCTGGTGATAGCGATACCACCGGCGGCGGTCATCAAGCGGGACCAGGAACAGGTTTCCCCGCTCCAGCGCCGCCAGCTCGGCCTTACCGCCGTCCTGGCCGGTGACGGCATCGCACAGCGGGCCGCTCAGCCGGTCCAGGATGGAGGTCTGCAGCAGGAACTGCTGGACATGGTCGGGCTGGCGCTGCAAGACCTCCTCGGCCAGGAAATCGACGATGTACCGGTCGTCCCCGGCGAAGCCGTCGATGAACGCGGCGGTGTCCGCTCGCCCCTGCATCGACAGCGCCGCCAGTTGCAGCGCGGCGATCCATCCTTCGGTGCGCCCCTCCAGCGCTGCGACATCGGCTGCGGTCAGCGCCAGTCCCATCACCTCGTTGAGGTACTCCGCGGCCTCGCCGGGCGTGAAGCGCAGATCGGCGGCGCGGATCTCGGCGAGCTCACCACGGCCGCGCAGCCGGGCCAGCGGCAACGGCGGGTCGGCGCGGCTGCCGATCACCAGGTGTATCTGCGGGGGTAGATGTTCCAGCAGGAAGGCCATCCCGTCCTGCACGTCGCGCGCCTCGATGACGTGGTAATCATCGAGCACCAGCACGACATCGTTCGAGATGGCGTCGAGGTCGTTAAGCAGGGCGACAAGGCCCGCCTCGCCCGGCGGCTGGGACGGTTGCAGGAGCGCGAGTGCGCCTGCACCAACCCCGGGCACCCCCGTATTCAGCGCGGCGATAAGGTAGGTCCAGAACAACGCGGGATCGTTGTCGCGCTGGTCAATCGAAAGCCACGCCACAGACCGCCCATCGGCCGCAGCGACAGCCAGCCACTCCGCCAGCAGCGTCGTCTTGCCGAACCCAGCCGGAGCCGACACCAGCGTCAGCACCGACTCCGCCCCACGGCTCAGGCGCTCACTCAGTCGCGGACGCGCCACCAGACTGCGTCGCCACCTGGGGACATGGAGCTTGGTCTCGAGCAGCGGGCCTGCCATGTCCACCGTCCCTCAGGAGGCTCACGCGTCGTGCCAGCAGGTCGCCGAGACCATCTGGTCACGTGACTACACGGTACGCGGAATTCCGGCAGGCCGGTCGGCGACTCCCGCAGCCAGCGCATACCGATCCATCGGCACGTCAACCGATCGCGATGAAGTACGGCGCCGCCGCGCATAGCGCCAGGCACTGCGCGTTCACCTGCGCTGGGGCCGACCGGACAAGGAGAGGGTCCTACGATCTGGGCATGGCCAATGGCAAGCGGCTGGCCGGGCGGGGCCGGTGACTGGCTTCGGGCGGCCGCCGGGGTAGAACTGAACCATGGCTCACGCCCCTCTCATGGCCGGGAAGTCCGTTCTGGTCACCGGAGGTACCGGCGGCATCGGCAAGGCCACCGCCACCGGGCTCGCCGCGCTGGGCGCCC
>JBAPYC010000680.1:0-3574 GCA_049284535.1 Streptosporangiaceae bacterium | reverse complement strand
GGGCAGGACCCGGCGGTGCCGAAACGCACCAGCGCGGACACCAGCTCGCGGGCCGGCCGGCCCCGCAGGGCCCGGTCGTCGGCCAGCATCTCGACCAGCAGTGACACGCTCTGGCAGGCATCGGAGCAGGTGCCCGAGCGGGGGAAAGCCCGCCGCAGCGCGGTGAAGGGCAGCAGTACCAGGTCGTGCCGTTCCCGCAGGTGAGCACGCTCGTGCGCGAGCACGGCAGCCAGCTCGCGGTGGCCCAGCAGTTCCAGCGTGCCGACACTGACCACAATCTGCGAGCGCAGCCCGGGCAGGCAGTACGCGGCCGCGTCCGGGTAGTCGACCACCAGTGCACCCGGCACCTTGGGGTCGCCGTGGGCCAGCAGGGTGAGCAGGGTCCGCTGCCGCTGCCGCGCCTGCAACGCCGCGAACGACGCGGCCACCAGCACCCAGCACAGCGACGCGAGCAGCACCAGGCCAGCCAGCAGGCAGGCCAGCCGCATCGCGATGAGGATCATCGGCGGGGCGCCTTCCTCGCCGAACGTGGCGGTCAGCCTGAAGACGTTGCCGGCCCGGAGCAGGCCGCCCGCGCGCAGCACGGCACGGACCACACCGCCGTTGCTGGCGGGCATGGCCAGGCCGATCAGCGTGCCCACGGCGGCCAGGCCCGCGGCCAGGCCGAGGGCCTGCCATAGCAGGATGGCCACGGCAGGCGACCGTCGCGGCCAGCTGGCCTGGACCAATGCCGAAGATCCGAGGGCGCTCCCGATGGCGACTACGGCAAGAAGCGCCGCATCCTCAAGTCCCGTCATCTCCCTCGCCGCTACCTTCGATCACTTCCAGGGCGTCGCGCAGCACCTCCGCCTCGACGCCGGATACAGACTGTGCGAACCGGGCCAACGCTGCCGTGCGGTCACCAGTCTGGGCCAGCGCGGTCAGCATGAGCTCGGTCACATATGTCTCGCGGGTAGCGGCGGGGCAGTAACGCCAGGCGCGCCCGTCGCGCTGCCGTATGGCGAAGCCCTTTTTCGCGAGCCTATCGAGCACCGTCATGACGGTGGTGTGAGCTAGATTACGTTCGGTCAGCCTAGCACTGACTTCGCGCACGGTCAGAGGACTATCGGTTTCCCAGAGGACGTCCATGATGGCGCGTTCAAGATCACCCAACCGGTTCACGGTCGTCAATGTACCCGTAATGCGCTCGATGCAATGCCGAAGGGTAGCTGCGGCCTTCCGCGCGCCGGCGCCCGGGACGGCCGGGCGTCTCGCTGCCAGCCTGCGACCAGCAAAAATGACCGGGCGCCGGGAGTGCAAGCCGCTCGTTCCGTAATAATAATCTTTTCTCCGATCTTTCCTGTTGCTAACGGACGGGCCGGGCCGCGGCCGGATGAGTACCATCGGCTGGGCCGAGCAGGCCGCGGAGCAGGCCAAGCAGGCCGAGATCGCGGAAGAGGAGGCGGAGGCGGAAGCCTTCGCCGAAGCCGAGGCGCTGGCCATGGACGATGAATAGCGAGGGGCCGCGGATGCCTGAGAGCGGGCACGGCACGGTAACCCGGATCTATGACTTCTACGGATCCCCGGACGCCGACAGCAAGCGGGTCAGCGAGTTCATCGCGCATGCGCTCGGCGTCGCCTTCACGCCCAGGGTCAGCTCGGATCGTGGCGATTACTTCGTGGCGAACGGCCCCGCTGGCGAGGAAATCGTGGTCGAGCAGAACGAAGCCGAAGACGAGGACGGCACGTTCCTCAGGCAGCCGGATGACGCCGGGTACCCGACCCTGATCCTGGCCTGGCACAAGGCCGCGGACGAGCAGGACGCCGCCGCAGTGCTCGGCCAGCTGCGGGACCGGCTCGGGACCGTGGGCGGGCTGGTCTTCCTGCGGCGCCGTCAGTCGGCCAAGCCGGCCCGCCGACCCGGCCAGCAGTGAGCCCGGCGGACGCCAGCATGCGGATCGCTCTCGTACTCGGGGACATCACCGAGCAGCGGGTCGACGCCATCGTGAACGCGGCCAACTCCTCGCTGCTCGGCGGGGGCGGGGTCGACGGCGCCATCCACCGGCGCGGCGGCCCCGAGATCCTCGCCGCGTGCCGGGAACTGCGCGCCGGGCACTACGGCGGCGGCCTGCGCACCGGGCAGGCGGTGGCCACAACCGCGGGTCGGCTGCCGGCCCGCTGGGTCATCCATACGGTCGGGCCGGTGTATGCCAAGACCAAGGACCGGTCGGCGCTGCTCGCCTCGTGCTACCGCGAGTCGCTGCGGGTCGCGGACGAGCTAGGCGCCCGCACGGTCGCCTTCCCGGCCGTGTCGGCCGGCATCTACCGCTGGCCCGCCGGCGACGCGGCCCGGATTGCCGTCGGCACCGTCCGCGAGGTGGCTGCCGCGGGCGGGACCTCGGTGGAAGAGGCGAGGTTCGTGCTGTTCACCCCGGACATGTACGCCCAGTTCGAGCGTGCCCTGGACGGCCAGGCGCCCCACCCGCCCTAGGCGCCACGCTCTTAACGTCAGACGTCAGGCGTCAGGCGTCAGGCGTCGGGGTCGGCGAACCGCGCGAACGCCTGCAGGTTGGCCAGGCTCTCGCCGCGCTTGACCCGCCAGGCCCACTCCCGCCGGATGGCCGAGGCGAACCCCAGCTCCAGCGCGGCGTCGAAGTTCTCGTCGGAGTAGCTGAGCACGCAGCCGAGCAGCCGGTCGATGTCCTCGACCGATACCGCCGACAGCGGCAGCCGCCCGGTCAGGTAGACGTCACCCGTCGCGTCCAGGGTGAAGTGGACCCCGTACATCCGGCCGTTGCGCTCGAGCAGGAAGCGGTAGAAGACCTCGTGGTTCTCATCCGGCTGGCGGCAGAAGAACGCCTCCACGCCCAGGCTGTGCGCGCCGACGACCAGCCAGGTCATGGTGGCCAGCTTGTGCTGGCCCTCCAGCTTGACCAGGAACGCCCCGGGGCGGGGGTTCTCGTACGGCAGCCCCAGCTCGGCCAGCGCCACCTCCACAGCTGCGGCCGGCCCCTCGTTGATGACGGGCTCGCCAGCCTGCGACGGTTCACTCATGCGCGCACGACCGCGGCAGCCTCGCCCACCGTGCCACTCACAGTGCCCGCGGTGCCAGCAGCCGCGGCGCCCGCGGTACCCACAGCGTCCATAGCTCCGGTATACACGCCGAGCAGCCGGTCCGCGGTGGCGGCCCAGCCGAACGCGGACGCGTGCGCCACCGCGCCCTGGGACAGCGCGGCCAGCCGGGCCGGTGAGGTGACCAGGCCGGCCAGCACCCGGGCCCACTGATCCGGGTCGTGCCCGTCCACCAGCAGGCCCGAGACCCCGTCATGGACCGCGGTGCGCAGCCCGCCCACCCCGGCCGCCACCACGGGGGTCCCGCAGGCCTGAGCTTCCAGCGCCACCAGGCCGAACGATTCGGAGTGCGACGGCACCAGCACGACGGTCGCGGCCCGGTACCAGTCGGCCAGCTCGCGGTGCGGGCACGGCGGCTCCTGCCGGACGCAGCCCGCGATGCCCAGTGCCCCGGCCATGCCGTCCAGCCGTCCCGGCGCGCCTACCTCTGACCCGCTCGGCCCGCCGACGAACACCACCACCA
>JBAPYC010000679.1:0-8863 GCA_049284535.1 Streptosporangiaceae bacterium | reverse complement strand
GCCGTGGTCAGGCCCGCGGTCCCGACGGTCACGGCCAGCAGCCCGGCGCCCAGCAGTCCGGCGCTGAGCGCGGTCAGGGCCAGCCGCCGCCGGGGCGAACGGCGTAGCCAGGGCAGGTGCCGTGAGGTCCACAGGCCCAGGGTGGTCGCCAGGACCTGACCCCACGCCGGCGCGGCCAGGTCCGGCTCGGGCCCGGCGGCGGGCGCGGGTGAGACCGGGGTGCTGGCCGGATCCCAGCGCGGCGGCCCGGTCTTGCCGGCTTCCGGTGACTGCAGGGCCAGCCATGCCGGATCCCACCAGTCCTCGGGTAGGCAGGTGAGCTCGGGGACCGGCGCTGCCGTCCCGCTGTAACCCATGCTGCTCCCCGATCCCACGGCTTTCTGGCACAGCAGAGTACACCCGTGAAACCCTTTTTCGGATGGATTGCTCCGGTGCGTCTGTGCCAGGATGTGGCCTACGTGTTGCCGTGACGCCGGCCGTCTCGCCGTGGCCGGATCCGGCGCCCCCGCCACCCTGCCGTGACCGCTCCGTCAGCAAACCGCCCTGTCAGCGAACCGCTCCGTCAGCGGCACGTCAACGCCGGGGCGGCCCCGTGCTATCCCGGATCATCAGGGTGGTGGCCAGCTCGATGTGGCGCGCCTCGCCGGCCACCGTGGCCGGATCGGACCGCAGCAGGCGGAACGCGGTAGCGGCCATGGCCGCCAGCGGCTGGCGGACCGTGGTCAGGGCGGGCGTCGCCCACGAGGCCACCGGCACATCGTCGAAGCCGACCACGCTCAGGTCATCCGGGGCGCGTAGCCCACGTTCGGCCAGCACCTGCAGCACGCCGAACGCCTGAGCGTCATTGCCGGCCACGACGGCCGTGGGCGGCCGCGGCAGCGACAGCAGCTGGGTGGCCTGCGCCCGCCCGCCGGACACCATGAAGGCGTCCCGGCGGATGAGCTCCTCGTCCTGGTTCAGCCCGGCCGCCTGCAGGGCGGCCCGGTAGCCGTCCAGCCGGGCCCGGCTGGACCACAGGCCGGGCGGGCCGCCGATGATCGCGATGCGGCGGTGACCCAGCTCGATCAGGTGCCGGGTGGCGGTCATGCCGCCCAGCCAGTTGGTGGTGCCGACCGAACGGACGTCCACGCCCGGCTCGGTGGGCGGGTCGATGGCGACCAGCGGGATCCGGGCCGCGGCTAGCCGCTGCAGCTCCCTGCTGCCCGGCAGGTGCAGGACGCACAGCGCGCCGTCGGTACCCCGGGCCGTGGCCCGGTCCAGCCAGGCGCCGAATTCCTGCGGCGAGTGAACCGTGGTCGCGATGACGCTGGTGCCGGCCTCGTTGGCCGCCGCCATGGTCCCGCGCAGCAGCTCCTCGGCCCACGGGCTGTGCAGGTCCGCGATCAGCAGGTCGACGACCCCGAAGCCGAGCCGCGAGGCGACCTGGTAGCCGTGCTGCCGGAGCAGCTCCGCGATCCGGGCCCGGGTGCCAGCCGCGACGTCGGTCCGCCCGTTGAGCACTTTGGATACCGCCGACACCGACACCCCGGCATCCGCGGCGATATCAACCAAGGTGCTCCGGCGGACGTCCCGGGCCACGGCGACTCCTTTTCGAAAACCTGTCAGCGCAATGCCGTGCTCGTGTCATCCAAGTATCGCTCACGGGGGGAGTCAATACCTATTGACCTGCTCTGGGCGCGAATCTAGCCTGAGCGAGGGGGGTCGATGGTTTTCGAGAAGAGGGATCCATGACAGCTCATCCTCCGGCCTTGCAGCTCTACACCCTGCGCGACCAGATAACCGATGGCTGGGCCGGCGTCCTGGCCCAGGTCGCCGCCTTTGGTTACGGCGCGGTGGAACCATTCAGCATCCTCGACGACCCCGATGGGCTGCGGGCCGACCTGGACGCGGCGGGCCTGACCGCGTGCAGCGTGCACGCCGTGCCGTTCGGCGAGCAGGCCGAGCCCGTCGCCAAGGCCGCCCTGATTCTCGGCGCGGACACCGTCATCGTGCCCTTCCAGGACCCGGCGCGCTTCGCCGACGCCGACAGCGTGCGGGCGCTGGCCGGCGAGCTGAACGAGGCCGCCGCCCAGGCGGCCGGGCACGGCTTGCGGGTGGGCTATCACAATCACGATTTCGAGCTCTCCTCGCTGATCGGCGGGGTGCCCGCCCTGGAGGTGCTCGCGGATCAGCTGGATGACGCCGTGCTGCTCGAGGTCGACACCTACTGGGCGGCGGTGGGCGGCCAGGACGTGCCCGCCCTGCTGGGCCGGCTGGGTGACCGGGTCGGATACCTGCACGTCAAGGACGGCCCGGTGGTCAACCGGCAGGACTTCATGACTGCGGTCGGATCCGGCCGGATGCCGGTAGCCGAGATCCTGGCCGCGAGCCCGGCTGGGGCCTGGCACGTGGTCGAGCTCGACCGCTGCGCGACCGACATGATGACCGCGGTCGGGGACAGCCTGGCCTGGCTGGCCGCCCACGGCCTGGCCGAGCCGGTGAAACACCAGCCCGAGGGCGCCTGATGGCGCGGGCCAGCCGGGGGGCCGGTCCGGTCGGCGTCGCCGTCGTCGGCTGCGGGACTATCAGCAACCAGTACCTGGCCAACTTGACGTCCTTCCCTGACCTGTGCGTGCTGTTCTGCGCCGACCTGGATCTCGAGCGGGCCAAAGCGCAGGCCGCCGAGTACGGCGTGCCGGAGGCGGGCACGGTGGCGCAGGCGCTGAGCCGTCCCGACGTAGAGATCGTGGTCAACCTGACCATCCCAGCCGCGCACGCCGGAGTCATCTCGGCCGCCCTGGCGGCGGGTAAGAACGTGTGGACCGAAAAGCCGCTCGCCCTGGACACCGCCACCGGCGAGCGGCTGCTGGCCGAAGCAGACCGGGCTGGACTGCTGCTCGGCTGCGCGCCCGACACCGGGCTCGGCGCCGGGCTGCAGACCGCCCGGCGGCTGATCGACTCCGGGCGTATCGGGGTGCCCCAGGCGGCGCTGGCGCTGATGCAGGGTCCTGGCCCGGAGCGCTGGCATCCCGACCCGATGTTCCTGTTCCAGCGCGGCGCGGGACCGGTATTCGACTTCGGCCCGTACTACCTGTCCTGGCTGGCCACCCTCTTCGGCCCGGCCGAACAGGTCGCGGCCGTGGGCCGGCGCAGCCGCGACACCCGGGTCATCGCCCGCGGGCCCAAGGCCGGCACCGAGTTCCCGGTCGAGGTCTGCACGCATTTCTCGGCCCTGATCGAATACGAACAGGGCCCGGTGGCGACGCTCGTGCTCAGCTTCGAGTCGCCGCTATCACGGCACGGCTTCGTCGAGATCACCGGCACCGAGGCCACGCTGGCCCTGCCCGACCCGAACCGGTTCAACGGCGAGCTGCGGCTCCGTACGGCCGACGCTGACGAGTGGGAGATCGTGCCGGCCGTCGGCCCCGCTGACGGCCGCGGGCTCGGCGTGCTGGACATGGCCCGGGTGCTGCGCCACGGCGGCTCGCTGCGCGCGCCTGGCGAGCTCGGCCTGCACGTGCTCGAGACCATGGAGGCGATCGAGCGGTCCGTGGCCGCCCACGCCTTCGAGCCGGTGCGGTCCTCCTTCGATCTGCCCGCCACCCTGGACCCCGATTGGGATCCGAAGGCCCAGACTCTAAGATCAGCCTGACAGGAGGCCTCAGCGTGGAGGAGACAGCGGACCGGCCGGTCCTCGGCGTGGGCATGGTCGGCTACGCATTCATGGGCGCGGCCCATTCGCAGGCCTGGCGGACCGCGCCGCACGTGTTCGACCTGCCGCTGCGGCCCGTCATGGCCGCGCTGTGCGGCCGGGACGCGACCGCGGTCAAGGCCGCCGCGGACCGGCTCGGCTGGGCGGCCGCCGAGACCGATTGGCGCGCACTGATCGAGCGGGACGACGTAGGCCTGGTGGACGTGTGCACGCCGGGTGATTCGCACGCCGAGGTGGCCATCGCGGCGCTGGAGGCCGGCAAGCACGTGCTGTGCGAGAAGCCGCTGGCCAACACCCTGGCCGAAGCCGAGGCCATGGCCGCCGCCGCGGACCGTGCCGCCGCCCGCGGCGTCCGCGCGATGACCGGATTCAACTACCGCCGGGTGCCGGCCGTCGTCCTGGCCCGCCAGCTGGTGGCCGACGGCCGGATCGGCCAGATCCGCCACGTCCGGGCCAGCTACCTGCAGGACTGGCTGGTGGACCCGGCATTCCCGCTGACCTGGCGGCTGCAGCGCGAGCGGGCCGGATCTGGCGCGCTGGGCGACCTGGGCGCGCACATCGTCGACCTGGCCCAGTACCTGACCGGTGAGCTGGTCACCGGGGTCTCGGCGGTCACCGCCACCTTCGTCGGCAAGCGCCCGCTGGAGGCGGGCGACGGCTCCGGCCCGGTGACCGTCGACGACGCCGCGGTCTTCACCGCCCGGCTGGGCGCAGGCACCCTGGCCACGTTCGAGGCGACCAGGTTCGCCACCGGGCACAAGAACCAGCTGCGCATCGAGCTGAACGGGGAGCGCGGCAGCCTGATTTTCGACCTCGAACGACTGAACGAGCTGCTTTTCAGCGACCGCGCCGACGATCCAGCCTCGGCGGGCTTCCGCACGATTCTGGTCACCGAGCCCGGCCATCCGTATCTGTCGGCCTGGTGGCCGCCGGGCCACGTGCTCGGCTGGGAGCACACCTTCACCCACGAGGTCCGGGACCTGGTGACCGCGATTGCCGCGGGCACCGACCCGGCCCCGTCGTTCGCCGACGGCCTGCAGGTGCAGCGCGTCCTGGCCGCCGTCGAGCGCAGCGCCGAGCGCGAATCCAGCTGGACGCCCGTACCCGAGAACCCCGTGCCCACGAACTCTGCACCCGCGAACCCTGTACCCGCGAATTAGGGGAGCCCCGCGATGTCCCGACCGTTCACCTTGTTTACCGGCCAGTGGGCTGACCTGCCGCTGGAAGAAATCTGCGCCCATGTCCGCGAGTGGGGTTACGACGGTCTGGAGCTGGCCTGCTGGGGTGATCACTTCGACGTCCAGCGTGCGCTGACCGAGGACGGCTATCTGGCTGGGAGGCATGAGCTGCTGGCCAAGTACGACCTGAAGTGCTGGGCCATCTCCAACCACCTGACCGGCCAGGCCGTCTGTGACCACCCCATCGACGCCCGCCACCAGGGCATCCTGCCCGCCAGGATCTGGGGCGACGGCGAGCCCGAAGGCGTCCGGCAGCGCGCGGCCGCGGAGCTGGCTGACACCGCGCGCGCCGCGGCGGCGTTCGGGGTGGACACGGTGATCGGGTTCACCGGCTCGTCGATCTGGCACACCGTGGCCATGTTCCCGCCGGTCCCTGAGGCCATGATCGAGGCCGGCTATCAGGACTTCGCGGACCGCTGGAACCCGATCCTGGACGTCTTCGACGCCGAGGGCGTCCGGTTCGCCCACGAGGTGCATCCCAGCGAGATCGCGTATGACTTCTGGACCACCCACCGGGCACTGCAGGCGGTGGATCACCGGCCTGCGTTCGGCCTGAACTTCGACCCCAGTCACTTCGTCTGGCAGGACCTGGACCCGATCGCGTTCCTGGCTGAATACCGCGACCGGATCTACCACGTGGACTGCAAGGAGGCTCGCAAGCGGCTCGACGGCCGCAGCGGCCGCCTCGGCTCGCACCTGCCCTGGGGCGACCCGCGGCGCGGCTGGGACTTCGTCTCGGCCGGCCGCGGCGACATCCGCTGGGAGGACATCTTCCGGATGCTGAACTCGATCGGCTACTCCGGTCCGATCTCGATCGAGTGGGAGGACGCCGGCATGGACCGGCTGCGCGGCGCCGCCGAGGCCATCACGTTCCTGCGCCAGTTCGACTTCGAGCCACCGCAGGCCTCCTTCGACGCCGCGTTCAGCTCGGGAGGCTGACGCACCAGGACGACCGCCGGGCTGGTCTACCGGGTCGGTGACCGTGCCGCGTTACGCTGCCGTGGGCACCCCTGAACACCACGACAACCCTGGTCACTCGGGGACCACTGGACACTGGGGCACCCGAGATGCCTGCGCAGATATCCCTGGGACCCATGCCAGATATCTCCGTGAAGCCTGCGCGGACATTCCCGGGACGTCGGGTGGTACAGCCAGGACGCAACGCCGGATTTCGCAAGGCTGCCGGCCGTACCGCACCCCTTAGGGCGCCGATCAGGAACCTCGCCAATAGATTTGAATTTTTCTAGCAACCTGCGTCACAAGGAGACAAGATCGCCTCATTCGAAACGTATAATGGGGCAGCTCCGGTGTATTATACGAATATCTGCTCGATCACTGGAGGGTTCATGTCAGCTTCACCGGCTCGCGGGTCTTCCGGGTGGGATGGGGATCCTGCCTGGGAGCCGGGTGAGCCGGTGCCCACGCCGGACTGGATGAGCAAGGAAGAGTGGCTGGCGCGGTGCGCGGCCGGGGTGGATGAGGAGCCGCGGGAGTTCGAGGACGACGACTGCTGGTTCCCGGGTGATGCCGATGCGGTGGTCGCGGAGGCCGAACAGGTTGCCGCGGAGGAAGCCGCCGCCGCGGCGCATATTGCGAGCCTGGGCCAGACCGCGGCCATGGCGGCGGCATCATCTCCCGACGTGGGCCGCCGCGGCCCTGGTCAGCCAGGGTCGGCGCGGCTCCTGCCTGGCGTCTGTGCGGGGCCCGGCGGCGGGTTCGCTACCGGCCAGGCACTGGACATCGCGCCCGGGGGGCCGGTGCTGCTCAGTCACGTCGAGAAGGCAGCCGGGGATGACGACAGGTTCGCCGGGACCAGCGATGACGAGCTGGCGGGCATCATCTCGGCCGCGGACCGCTGCGAGGCTACCTCATCGTCTTATAAGCATGCCGCGGTCGCGGAGCTGATCCGGCGGCGCCCGGCCGCGGGCTGCCGGCCCCAAGGCGACCGGGACATGCCCGCGGACTGGGACGAATTCACCGAACGGGAACTGGGCTCCGCGCTGGCCGAATCCCGGCACGCGATGGAAGAGCTGCTCAAGACGGCGCATGACCTGGAAGTCAAGCTTCCCGGTACGAAAGCGCTGTTCCGGGCCGGGCTAATCAGCCCGTACAAGGCCAAGATCATGACCGAGGGCTGCGACCCCCTGGACCCGGATGAGGCCCGTGCCGCTGAGCAGATGGTGCTCGGCCGGGCGGGCCGGCTTACCCCGGGCAGCTTGCGGGCGGCGATCCGCCACGCGGTCATGGAGGTCAACGCGGCCAAGGCGAAGAAACGCCGGGAAGCAGCACGCAAGCACGCGCGGGTGCAGCTGTGGCTAGAGCAGTCCGGCAACGCCGCGATCGAGGCCCGCGAGCTCCCGGTCGCGGCCGGTGAGGCGATGGACCAGCGGATCAGCTGGTGGGCCGGGCTGCTGAAGAAAGCCGGCGTCGAGGGCAGCTGGGATCAGCTGCGGGCGCAGGCGTTCACCGACCTGCTGCTGGGCGCCGATTCGCGGCCCGGGCACAAAGGTGAGTCCCCGGCCCCCGCCGCGGGCGGGTTCGCTGCCCGGGCCAATCTGACGATCCCGGCCGCTACTCTGCTGGACCTGGCTGACCGGCCGGGCGAGATCAGCGTGCTCGGCCCCATCGACCCGTGGCTGGCCCGCGACCTGGCCACCGCGGCGGCGCAGAACCCGAAGTCGACCTGGTGCCTGACGGTGACCGATCAGGATGGGCACGCCGTCGGGCACGGCTGCGCCAGACCCGAACCGAAAAGCCAGCGCACCCAGAGCCAGCGGACACAGAGCCAGCAGCGGGAGCGACCCCCGCCAGATGGGACCGGGTTCAGCTTCACTCCCGAGAAACGCGCCGGACCAGACGGCGGATACGGCATCTGGCGGCTCCGGACACCGGATCCCGGGCCGGACCTGATCATCGACCTGGAACTCATAGCCGGCCAAGACTGCGATCACCGTTATGAGTCCCAGGGGCATGATCCCGGGGTCAAGCTCAAGCACCTGACCCAGATCCGGTACGCCACTTGCACCGCCCCAACCTGCCGGCGGCCCGCCAGCCAGAGCGACTACGAGCACAACATCCCCTACGAGGCGGGTGGCCGGACGTGTCTGTGCAATGGCTCACCGAAGTGCCGTTATGACCACCGGCTCAAGCAGCACCCCGGGTGGACGGTGGAGCAGCGGCCGGACGCGACCTTCCGGTGGACCACACCATCGGGACGGAGCTACACCACCGAACCGACGCGGTACCCCATTTAGAACCGGTACCCGGTCTGGACGATCCTGCGGATTGGGTCCACCTTAGCCAGATCCCCAGCACCATGCCGGGCACCGCCGCCTGCGAAGCTGGATCCCATGACCGCGTCGCCGCTGCCAGGCGTGCTGGCCTCGCTGGGGCCCGTGCTCGATAACTACGGGTACCTGGCGGTCGCCGGGCTGGTCCTGGCGGAGGACTTCGGCATCCCGGTGCCGGGTGAGACGGTGCTGATCGCCGCCTCGGTCTACGCGGGCGTGGGCCGGATGAACATCGTGGCCGTCGGCCTGATCGCGGTGGCCGCCGCGGTCGTCGGGGACAACATCGGCTATCTCATCGGCCGCACCGGCGGCCGACCGCTGGCGCTGCGGTACGGCAAGTACGTGTTCCTGACAGCGGCACGGCTGGACCGGGCCGAAGAGTTCTTCAAACGGCACGGCGGCAAGGTCGTCACCGTGGCCCGGTTCCTGGAGGGGCTCCGCCAGGCCAACGGGATCATCGCCGGGATCGTCGGCATGCACTGGCTGAAGTTTGCTGCTTACAACCTCCTTGGCGCCGTGCTGTGGGCAGGCCTGTGGTGCACCCTCGGCGACCTGGCCGGCAACCACATCGGGACCATCTACGAGCAGGTCACCCGGTACTCGCTCTACGTCCTGATCGCCCTAGGCGTCCTAGTCGTAGCCCT
>JBAPYC010000678.1:0-2023 GCA_049284535.1 Streptosporangiaceae bacterium | reverse complement strand
GAGGCGCGTTCGGCTGCGGTCAGGCCGGCGGCGGCCAGGATGCGCTGGATGGTGTCGTTCTTACCGCGGCCGTACTCCTCGATGTCGGCGGCGGTGGCGCCGGCACGTCTCTTGACCGCCGCGTATTCGGCCCGCAGGGCAGGATCGGCGCGGAGAGTGTCGCGGACGGCCAGGTGGTTGCGCAAGGACAGCGAGCCGTCGGCCACAACGTAGGTGCTGGTCCGGCCAAAGCGCTCGGGCGCGGCGAAGGCCCAGCGCATCGGGATGCCCAGCTCGCCCAGCGGGGTGAAGCCCAGAGTCTCCAGGACCCGGGAGGCGGCGGGCACATCCGGTCCGGCCACGATGATGTCGCAGTCGATGACGGGCTTGGCGGCCAGGCCGGGGACCGAGGTGCTGCCCACGTGCTCGATGGCGAGAACCGGGACCCCGGCCGCAGCCATCGCGCCGGCGTACTCGGCGCGCAGCCGCTCGAACCGGCGGGGCCAGCCGGAGTCGTAGTCGGCTACCTCGATCACGCTCGCTAATCTACGCGGACGGGCGCAGACTGGGCTCGTGGACGCCGATGTAGTCGTGATCGGGGCGGGAGCGCTCGGGCTGAGCACGGCGCTGCACTGCGCGCTGGCCGGGCGGAGCGTGACCGTGATCGACCGGCACACGGCCGGGTCGCAAGCGTCCGGGCGGGCAGCCGGGCTGTTCAAGTCGGTGCAGGCCGATGAGCTTCGGACCTGGCTGGCCCGGCGCAGCATCACCCGGGCGGCGCGGTTCGCGGACTGGGCCGGGGCGCCGCTGGACGTGGTACGGTCGGGCAGCTTCCTGGTGGCCCGTACCGCCGAGCACCGGCAGCTGCTGGACCGGGAGCTGGGCCAGTCGCGGGGCTGGGGCGCCGACGTCCGGGAGGCGGACCGGGACCAACTCGACCAGCAGGTCAGCTACTACCGGCCGGAGAAACTCGAGCTGGCGCTGTGGTGCCCCGAGGACGTCTACATCGAAGAGCCGATGAGCCTGATCGACGCCTACCTGGCGGCCTGCCGGCGGCACGGGGCCGAGGTGCTCCAGCAGGAGCCGGTCACCGGCGTCCAGGTCAGCGCGGGACGGGTCACCGGGATCGAGACGGCCAGCCGGACGGTGAGCGCGCCGGTGGTCGTGGACGCGGCGGGCGGGTGGGTGCGGCCGGTGGCCGAGCTGGCCGGGGCGCAGCTGCCGCTGTGCACTGTCCGCCACCAGCTGCTGATCACCGAGCCGGACGCGGACGTCGATCCGGCCAGCCCGATCGTCCGGGTGGCCGACGCCGCCGTGTACCTGCGGCCGGCCCGGGGCGGGCTGATGGCCGGGGGCTTCGAGGCCGATCCGCTGCCGGTCGACCCGCGCCAGCAGGCCGGCCAGTTCAGCACCGACGACGTTCCGCTGGACCTGGATACGCTGCGCGCGATGGCCGGCCAGGTGGCCGAGGAGGTCCCGGCGGCCGGGACCACGGCCGTGGCCGAGCACCGGGGCGGGCTGTTCACAATGAGCCCGGACGGCCGGTTCGTGGCCGGTCCGGTGCCGGACCGGCCCGGCTTGTGGGTGGCCAGTGGGTGCAACGGGTCGGGGTTCTCTTCCTCACTGGCGCTGGGCGAGGTGCTGGCCAGGTGGATCACCGGCGGCAACGCGCCCGCCGGGGTGGAGGCGCTGGCGCCAGGGCGGTTCGGGCCGCTGGACGAGGACACCGTGCTCGAACGCGGGCTCTGGCAGTACGCGCATTACTACGACCCGGTGCCGGCCGGCAGCGGGTGACAGCGGCCTGGCCGTTGCCGGCGGCGGAACCGGACTTCTGCGTCAGTGGCCGCGTGCCCGGGACCTCCTGGGGGCAGGGCCGGACAACTGGCTGAACCAGATGCCGAAGTCCGGCTTCAACGACGTTTCGCCAGTGGGCGCGGTCGCGACGATGTCGGCCAGGGTGTCGCAGTCGGCGATGACGGCGAAGTAGCGTTCGGCGTTTCGCGGATCGTCGTAGATGGGCCAGTCCACCCGCTCGCCGTTCTTC
>JBAPYC010000677.1:0-9459 GCA_049284535.1 Streptosporangiaceae bacterium | reverse complement strand
GGTCCAGCCGGGCCGGGTCGCGGGCCGCGATCGCTACCTCGGCACCCTCGGCCAGCAGCGCGGCCGCGGCGGCCTTGCCGATGCCGCGGCTCCCGCCGGTCACGAGCGCACGCCGCCCATCCAGCTGCAGATCCACCTGTCACCACCCGGTCTAGTGAATTTTCGGCAGCTGCCAATGCTGCCACGCGGCCAGCACGCGCAGCACAAAACACGCGGTCCCCCAGCATAAGGCTGGGGTCTTCGGTGCCCGGAGCTCCGGCCAGGCACGATGCCCGTAAGCGAAGCCGACCTGCGCATATGCGGTGTATGATGTGGTGTATGAAGCGGACTAACATCTACCTCGCCGAAGGCCAGGCCGCCGCGCTGGACCGGGTCGCGCAGGCAGCGGGTGTTTCCCGGGCTGAAGTGATCCGCGAACTGATCGACCGGGCGATCGGCGGGCACCCCGGCGCGGATCTCGTCGCCGACCTTGCCGCAATTGACGGGTCCTTCGGGATCCTGGCCGGGGAGGAGGACACGTTTGCCCGGGGACGGGACGAGCGCATGGATTACCTGGACCGGCTGGCCGACGCGTGATCCTGGTCGACAGCGACGTGCTGATCGAGCATCTGCGCGGTAACCAGGCTGCGCGGGACTGGCTCGTGCAGGCCCGGCAGTCCACCGGGCCGCTGGCGATAAGCGTCGTGACCCTGACCGAAATTGCCGGAGGGATGCGTTCGCCGGAGCGCCGCGAAGTCATGCGCCTGCTCGGCAGCATGCAACGATTCGAAGTCAGCGAACAGGTGGCATGGCGGGCAGCCACCCTCATGCGCGAGTATCGCCGGTCCCACACCGGGATCGGACTCGGCGACTACCTGATTGCCGGGACCGCGCTTACCGAGGGACTGGAACTCGCCACGCTGAATGTCCGCCACTATCCGATGCTTCCCGGACTCGCCCGGCCCTTCCCGGCCTGAAGCCGGTCAGTCTGAGCTGTCGACGCTGAACAGGTGCTGCCCGGGCGCCTCGGGCAGCCATTCCAGCTTCTTCTCGAAGTGGACGACCGTACCCTGGCGGTCGTTGCCCGTGAGCTGCAGGTTGTCGGTTACCGCATCGATGATCTTCAGGCCACGGCCGTGCTCGGCGGTCGCGGGCACAGGCTCACCGGTGAGGGAAAACCCATCGGCCTGTTCCTGGCCGGACCCGATGCCGTCTGGCGCAGGCTCGCCGTCCACGTCGCTGGTATTGACGACCTCGATGGCACACTTGCGGTTCCCGACGCTCACCTGTACCTCGTACTCTTCGGCGGGCCCGGCGTGCTGAATGACGTTGGCACAGGCTTCGGTCAGCGCCAGGGCGATGTCGTCGCGCGTATCCGGCGTGACCCCGAGGGTCTTCAGGCAGCCGTCGAGAACCTGGCGGCTGACCGGCACGCTGGCCACATCGCGAGGCAGGTAGAGCACCAGCTCGATTTCCATGCAATCCGCCTCCGGGCACCGACGACATCGACAGGGCATTTACCTGCCCCGATCACTAGTGCCTCAGCCAGGCCATCCCAAACCCGGCAGCGGGACCGCCGTCTCCCAGCGCTGCTTGCGCTCGGCGTCGGTCTGCTCCCACCACGGGCGCCCCCGTTCACCGAGCGCCACCTTGGCCGCTTGCACCCCATCGCGGGCCGGGCGCTCGGCCGCGGTGCCACGCACGGCCCGGACCTCCCGCCGCCACGCCATCAGCGCCGACCGGAGCTCGGCGGCCCGCTCCGGCGGGATCATCGGGTCCGTCGCACGCCAGCGCCGCCCGGCCACCACGATGTACCGGCCGTCCTCGGTGCGTTCGGTCATGTCGGCCCTCATTGTCGTCTGCCGGAGGCAGGGCACACCACCCGGATAGAAACGGGAAGGAACGCTTCGGTGTCCCATCATCTCGACACGCCGCTGGCGGCTAAGACCGGACAGCTGTACCTCGACGACCTGTACGTGTTCGGTGGCGAGGACAGCACGCTGTTCATCATGGACATCAACTCCAACGTCAACGGCCTGCACTCCGAGCCGGGCTTCCACCATGAGGCGCGCTATGAGTTCAAGGTGCATTTCGACGGGGCGGACTTCGAGACCCTGACCTACCGGGTGTCCTTCGCCGAACCGGACACCGGCGGACGGCAGGCCTGGCAGCTGCACGCCCTGACCGGCGAGACGGCACGCGATGACTCCGCCGCCGGCGAGCTGCTGACCGAAGGGCGGACCGGCGAGACGGCCAGCGGGAACGGCACCCGGCTGTGGGCCGGGCGGATCGCCGACTCCTTCTATATCGACCTGTCGCTGCTGGCCCTGGTCAACAAGGCGGTGGCCGACGGTACGGCGCCGGACCTGTCCGGGTGGCAGCCGCAGAATGCGGCGAACAGCTTCGCCGGCAGCCTGGTCTACTCGATCGTGCTGGAGGTCCCGCACGATCACCCGCAGCTGCGGCCCGGTGCCCGCACCGGCGTGTGGGCCGCCACCAAGCTGGCCACCGACGCGGGCGGCTGGCGGCAGATCAACCGGGCCGGGCACCCCATGATGTGGCCGATCTTCTGGCCGAATGACACCGACTTCTCCGACCCGTCCAACACCGGCACCCATCCGAGGACGCCGGCGCGGCCAAGTACATCGGCGAGCAGATCGCCGCCGTCGTGGCAGCCAGCGGAACCTGCGATGACCCGCAGGGTTACGGCCAGGCCGTCGCCCAGGACCTGTTCCCCGACGTGCTGCCCTACGTGGTCGGCACCCCCGCGGTCTACGGGTTCGCCGGCTTCAACGGCCGGACCCAGGCCGACAACGCACCCGAGGCAATGCTGTCCCTGGTCACCAGCTCCGCGGTGCCTTCCGGGCTCACACCAGCCACCACCAAAGACCAGCGCAGCAGCACCTTCCCTTAGGTAGTTCCAGCCTGACGACGACGGCCCGGGACCGGCGGCTAGCCTGGGCGATATGACCCTGCTCAACCTGGACCCGGACCAGCTGCTGTCCACCACCCGGGCGGTGCGCAAGCGCCTGGACTTCTCGCGGCCGGTGCCCGAGGACCTGATCCGCGAATGCGTGGCGATGGCCCTGCAGGCACCGTCCGGCGGGAACGTGGTGACCATGGCGTTCGTCGTGGTGCGGGACGAGGAGAAGCGGAAGGCGATCGGGGAGATCTACCGTCAGGTCTACGCCCGGTACAAGGCGTCGCCGTTCTATCCGGGTAACCCGACGGGCGATCCCGAGCGGGATGGCGTGCAGCGCCGGGTGGCCAGCTCAGCCGACTATCTCGGCGAGCACATGGGGGACGCGCCCGTGCTGGTGCTCGGCTGCAACGAGGGCAGTGACCGGGCCTCGGCGGTGGCCGGGCTGGGCAACATCCTCCCGGGCATGTGGAGCTTCATGCTGGCCGCCCGCGCTCGCGGCCTCGGCACCGCCTGGACGTCGATGCACCGGTCCCGCGAGCAGGATGTGGCCGCCATCCTCGGGATTCCCTACGACCGCGTGGCGCAGGCGGTGCTGACCCCGCTGGCTTACGCCAAGGGAACGGACTTCAAGCCGGCCGCCCGGCCGGACCCGGACGCGGTGATCCACCGCGACGGCTGGTAGAGCGGTTACCGGGCCGGTCAGGGGATCGCGACGAGGCGCTTACCCCCGGAATCGGCCTGCTGCCAGGCGGCCGCGATGTCGCTCAGCGGGACGGTTTCCACGTCGAAGGTGAGCTGGCCGGACTGCACCCAGCTCACGACCTGAGCGTAGACCTGGCTCATGGTCTGCCCGTCGAACCCCTTGGCGGCGCCGAAGATCTCCACGCCCGAGGTGCGCAGGCTGGACGCGGCGAGGGTCAGCGTGGCCCCCGCCGATTCCCCGATCTGGATCAGGCGGGTCGGCTTGGGGAAGGTAAAGGCCTGCGGGATCAGCGTGCTCAGCAGGACCTGCGTGGGCCGGCCCCACAAGAAGTCGGCGACCACGTCGTACCCGTCCCCGCGCGCGTCGCGATAGGCCTGGGCCAGGTCCTCATCGGAGGCCATGGTGCTGATCACGGCGTCCGCGCCGAGGGCCAGCACCTCATCCAGCTTCGCGCTGTCCCGCCCGGTGGCCACGATGCGCCCGGCTCCCAGCAGCCGGGCGATCTTCACCGCCAGCCGCCCGGCCACGCCTGTCGCGCCCTGCACCAGGATGGTCTCGCCGGGGACGAACCCGGCGGCGGTCGTGATGGACATCCCGGTGATGGCGGTGCCGAGGACCGTCGCGACGGCTGGATCGAGACCCTCGGGGATCGGGGCGACGGCGCCGGCCCGGACGACCGTCTTTTCTGCGAGGGCGCCATAGGGCGGCCGCGGCAGGCCGAACCCGACGATGGTGCCGTCCGGCAGCGCGCCGACGCCGTCGAAACCGGGGATCGCGGGAAGCCCGGTGATCAGGCTCTGGCTCGCGTAGTGCGTGCCGGCCGCGACCATCTTGTCGACGTTCTCGACCGCGACCGCCTTCACCTCGATGATCACTTCGTCATCGCCTGCCACCGGGTCGGGGAAGTCCTCATACCGCGGGACACCGCCGAGCTCATGCAACACCGCCGCCTTCACCACACACCTCCGGGTCCGGTCCCTATGCCCTATCGATGATAGAGACTCTATCACCGATAGAGTCCGGCATGGTGCACACTGTAGCCGTGACCGTGGACCGGCAGCAGATCGTGACCGAGGCCGTCGCGCTGCTGGACGCCGAGGGCCTGGAGGGCGTCACTTTGCGCAAGCTGGCGGCGCGCCTCGGCATCGCCCAGCCGACCCTGTACTGGCACCTGCCCAACAAGGCCGCCCTGGTCACCGCCATCGCCGATGCCATCCTTTCCCAGGGACTACCCGGCCTGGCCCCACCCGGTCCGGGACAGTCCTGGCCGCAATGGCTCACCAGCTTCGCTGGCCAGCTGCGCCGTGCGCTGCTGGCGCACCCCGACGGCGCCCGGGTGGTCTCCATCTCTCAGGCCTCGCACGCGATGGCAGCCCTGTCCGAACTGGCGATCACCAGCCTGGCGGCGCAGGGCCTGACCTTGCGCCAGGCCCGCCTGATCGTCCTTACCGTCGAGCGCTTCACCTTCGGGCATGTCCTGGAAGAGCAAGCACCCCGGCCCGGCCCGCAGGACGTCGACATGGCCAGCTTCACCCGGCAGTACCCCAACCTCGTGGCCAGCATCACGGACTACTTCCGGCCCGGGCGCACCGCCGATGACGTCTTCCGCGACTGCCTGGATATCGTCATCGCCGGAGCCGCGGCCAGCGCCGCCCGCAGCGATACCGAACCGGACGGGAAGACGGCGGGAACGTGACGGCAGGACAGGCCATCGCCGCGGTCGCGGTGTCGCTCGACGGCTTTGTCGCGGGCCCTGACGACAGTCCCGGGCAGCCTCTCGGGGCCGGCGGCGAACGGCTCTTCACCTGGTTCGAGGACGGCGGCACGGCGGGCCGGTTCTACCCGTGGATGAGCATGTCTGCCGAGAGCGCAGCGGCCTTCGACGGCTTCATCGCCCGGATCGGCGCGGTCATCACCGGCCGCCGCACCTACGACATAGCCCGGGCATGGGACGGCGAGGGAGAACTCCCCGGCGCGCCGCTCTTCGTCGTAACCCACCACGTCCCGGACCAGGTGCCGCTGGCCGACCCGCCCTACACATTCGTCACCGACGGGATCGCCAGCGCCGTCCGGCAGGCCCTGGCCGCCGCCCGGGGCAAGGACGTACGCCTCATGGGAGCGTCGATCATCCGCCAGTGCCTGCAGGCCGGGCTGCTCGGCGAGCTCACCATCGAACTGGTCCCCGTCATCCTCGGCCGCGGTGTCCCCCTGCTCGGCGGAGTGGACCCCGGCACCGCCAGCCTCGAGCTCACCGGAGTCGTGGATGCGCCCGGCGTCACGCACCTGACCTATCGCATCACCAGGTAAACCGCCGCGGCCTGGCCCGGACACCACCGTGCACGCAGTTCCGCGATCACCTAACCCCGGCGAGCCGGATCTTCCGCCTTTACCGGCACAATCACGTCTGCACATATTTCGGCTATTTATTAACGCCGAACGGGAGCCGGCAAGTGGCGCTGATATCGGGAAAGCCCCAGGCCCGCGGCGTCCCGGCTTTATGAGCGCGCCTGATGTAGCTTTACGGTGACCTGCTGTGCGCGAGCGGCAGCTGACCGCTGTCTATCTCGGAAATGGGTAATGGGCGGAAATTGATGGCAGCATCAGGCCCCCGGCAGGCCGCGAGCCGCCCGCGCGTCCCCATCTCACGGCGGGTGTTCGTCCGCGCCGCGGCTGGCGGGGCAACCGGGACGGCGGCATGGTCGCTGCTCAGTGCCCGCGGCCCGGCGGCCAGCGCGGCCGTGGGAGATACTGCGCTCCAGATCGCGCCGGCGGCCCGGACCACGGGGCCAGCCGCGAGGATCGTCCCGTTCGGCACCGGCTGGCTGTTCGGCCCGGCAGTGGCAGGCAGCGACCAGCCAGCGTTCGACGACGGTGCACTGGCGACGGTGACGCTGCCGCATACGGTGGCCCCGCTGTCCTGGCAGGACTGGGACCCGTCCGGCTGGGAGCGGATATGGGTCTACCGCAGGCACTTCGACGCGCCGGCCGGCGCGGGCGGCATGCGGGTCTTCCTCGATTCTCCGCGGCCCTGACCCACGCGACGGTCACCCTGAACGGCACGCAGGTGGCCGACCACCTCGGCGGTTACCTGCCGTTCAGCGCCGAGATCACCGGCCACCTGCGGCCGCAGGGCAACGTGCTCGCCGTGACGCTGGACTCCACCTTCAACCTCGACGTGCCGCCGGACCGGCCGGCCCCCTACATCAGCACGTCTGTCGACTTCTGGCAGCCCGGCGGGATCTACCGCGACGTCAGCCTGCGGGCCGTTCCGCAGATCTTCCTGGCCGACGTGTTCGCCAAGCCGGTGAACGTGCTGGACGCCAGCAGCCGGCAGGTGGCCGTGCAGGCCACGGTTGACGCCGCCGTCGTCCCCGCGGGCCGCGTCAGCCTGACCGTGGACCTGATGGACGGCAGCCGGGCCCTGGCCTCGGCTACAGTGCCGGTCACGATCACGGCGGCCGGCCAGGTGACGGTGACCGCCACGCTGACCGGCCTGCCGGACATCACGCTCTGGGACACCGGTAACCCCAGGCTTTACACCGTGGTCGCCACGCTCGTGGCGGACGGCAGCCCGCTGCACGATTATCAGGTCAGGACCGGTTTCCGTGAGGCGGCCTTCACGCTCGACGGGTTCTACCTCAATGGCAACCGGGTCAAGCTGTTCGGGCTCAGCCGGCACCAGTTCTTCCCCTGGGCTGGCGGCGCGATGCCCGCCCGCGTCCAGGCGAAAGACGCCCGGATCCTCCGCCACGAGCTCAACTGCAACATGGTGCGCTGCTCGCACTACCCGCAGTCGGAGGCCTTTTACGACGCCTGCGACGAGCTGGGGCTCATGGTGTGGGAGGAGATGCCGGGCTGGGACTACTTCGGCGACGGCGCGTGGCAGGCGGCGGCGCAGGCGAACCTGCACGACATGATCGTCCGGGACCGGAGCCACCCGTGCGTCATCGTGTGGGGCGCGATGCCGAACGAGGCGGGCGAGCATGCCGCGCAGTACGCCCTGTCCAATGAGCTGGCGCACTCCCTGGATGACTCCAGACCGACTGGAGGGGACGGCTCGGCGACCGGCGCCAGCTTTGTGTTCGATGTCTACAGCAGCCATGACTACAGCAGCGTGACCGGTTCTGACGGGCTGCGGTCGCCGGTTCTGGCTCCCCCGGCCGACGCGGCCGGCAAGCCGTACCTGGTCTGCGAGGCGGTCGGCGCCTTGTCCGGGCCGGCCGTTTACTACCGGCGCACCGACCCGCAGGCCGTCCAGCAGGGCGAGGCGGTCGCGCACGCCACCGTGCACGACATCGCGGCATCCGACGACCGTTACTGCGGCCTGCTCGCCTGGGCCGGGTTCGACTACCCGTCCGGCAACGGCAACGAGTCCCAGGGGATCAAGTACGTCGGAGTGCACGACGTGTTCCGGATCCCCAAGCCCGCTGCCGCGATCTACCAGGCGCAGGCCGACCCCGCGGCCACACCGGTCATCGCGCCCGCCTTCTACTGGGACTTCGGCCCCACGTCGCCGGTGACCAGCCTGGGGCTCGCGATGATCTGCTCCAACCTCGACCAGCTCCGGGTGTACGTCGGCGGCCGGCTGCTCGCGACCGTGACGCCGGATACCGCCGGCTACCCGCACCTGAAGTACCCGCCGTCCTTCGTGGATTTCCGCGGGGTGGACGGCTCGGCCCGGCCGGAACTGCGCATCGACGGCTACCTGGGCGGCGCCAAGGTAGCGTCGCGGTCCCTGGCCGGCGACCCGGCCGGTGACCGGCTGGAGCTGACGGCCGACGACACCGAGATCGACGGGGACGGCGTGGACGCGACCAGGCTGGCGTTCCGGGCGGTGGACAAGTTCGGTGCGCCCCGCCCGTATGTGACCGGGCCGGTCATCCTGACGGTCGGCGGGCCCGGGATCCTCGTCGGCGACAATCCCGTCGACTTCACCGCCACGGGCGGGGCGGCCGCGGTCTGGATCCGCTCGCTGCCCGGCTCGCCGGGCACGGTAACGGTCCGGGCCAGCCATTCCGCGCTCGGCGGCGCCGTTGCGCGGATCCAGGTCCGCGAAGTGCCATCGGCCGGCCCCCCGTCCCCTACGGGTCGCTGACCGCCGCGGCCGCGCCCGCTCTCGTCGCGCCGGCCAGCACCACCACGGTGTCCGCCACCCTGGCCAACAACAGCCTGCTGCCCCTGGACCACGTGACGTTCTCCGTCATCCTCCCTGGCGGCTGGCGGGCGAGCCCGGCCAGGCCGGTCACGTCGGCCGGTGTGCGCAGCGGGCGGAGCGCCCGGGCCAGCTGGCGGGTCACGGTCCCCGCCAGCGCCAACCCCGGTCAGGCCCCGATCACCGCGCAGGCGGTCTACACCGCCGGGCGGCAGCGCGGCGTCACGTACTCCAGCGTGAGCGTGCTGCGCCTACGCCACCCTGGCCGGGGCGTTCGGCAACACCGGGATCGGCGATGACTCCCGCTTCACGGCCGCGAACTTCGACGGCGCCGGCAACAGCTACTCCGCGCAGGCGCTCACCGCGGCGGGCCTCGCGCCCGGGGCGGCGGTCACCCACGACGGGATCACGTTCATCTGGCCGGACGTCCCGCCAGGCCAGCCGCACAACGTGGTTGCCCAGGGGCAGACGATCCTGCTGTCCGGATCCGGCACCACGCTCGGCTTCCTGGGCGCCAGCAGCCCCGGCGCCGGGAAAGGTACCGGGACCGTGTACTACACCGACGGCAGCACGAGCAGCTTCACCATCACACTGGACAGCTACTCCGGCACGCCGGGCGCCGGCAACGACGTCATCGCGACGCTGCCGTACATCAACGACTCCACCCCGGCCGCTCCCGGCGGACCAACCGGGAAACAGGAC
>JBAPYC010000676.1:0-4715 GCA_049284535.1 Streptosporangiaceae bacterium | reverse complement strand
TTGGGGGCCGCCGCCACTGTTTTGGCTGTCAGTCAGGCGAGCTGACTATTTAGCCGTTGAGCTCGCCACGGTCGGCGCCCCACAGCTGGAGGGTGCTGAGGACGTGGTGCGAGTTGGTCTGCAGCCCCGCGGAGTGCAGCTGCGGCCGCGGCATGTCGGTCGGGTACCCGTTCTGCGGGTAGGTCAGAACCCACGGGTTGGAGAAGTTGGTCTGCGCGCCATTGATCAGCGGCGCGTAGTTGTCGTTGATGGCGTTGTGGTCGGTGTAGTCCACGATCCAGACCGTCTTGGCAGAGGTGCCACACGACTGCAGGCTCACCGGGCCGGTGCCGTTGGAGGCGGCGGTGCCGACGCACAGGCCGCTGCCCACGCCGTAAGGCGAGTACTCGATCTGGTACGCCTCAAGGTTCGGATAGTAGCTGCCGCAACCAGGCGTGGTGTGCAGGACACCGGGGTAGTTGGGGTCGGGCATGTTACCGGGGCTCGGCGGGGTGTAGTGGCTGCAGCCCAGGCCGCCATAGTGCTGCGCCTCGGTCTTGGAGACCAGACCGGCCGCCTCGAAGTCGGAGACCAGGCCCTCGTTCTCGATGGTGAAGTCCTCGGCCGGGTCGTTGTTGGCGGCGCGGAACAGGATGACCGGCTGGCCGACCTTGTCGCCCTGGCGCAGCACGTCCAGCACGAAGCCCGGCTTGTCGTGCGTGCCGAAGGCCCGGCTGAACACGTCGACGCAGCGGGAGCTACAGGACGGGGTGGCCGCGCTGGCCGCGCCGGCGGCGGCGATCGCGCCCATGCCGCCGATCATGGTCAGCGCCGCGGCGCCCGCGAGCACCTTGCTCTTGATAGACATCTAGCGAGTTCCTCCTTCAGACCACAGCCGCACCCTGCGCACGACTGGTCGGTCACCACCGCGCCACGCCGGCCGATATGACCGCCCTTGTGCGGGTCACGATGGTTAGACACGGAGAGAGAGAACACGTTTACCCCCCGCATTCATTTAGGAAGACGCGCTGTGACTGTCCGTGGTTGACAGCGCTTCGTAATTGGTTGACTACAATTTGGGCCGGGATGGTATGTACGGATATCGAGGCAAATGACGGCGGCTACGCCGGGCGCCGGTCTGATTTCGGCACCGGCGTCGCCCTTGGCCACTACGCACGGTTGCGGGGCGATGTTGGCTGTCCGCCGATGCGGCGATGCTGGGCGAGCGCACTGTCCTGATCGGCCGGATAGTTCAGGAGAAACTAGCCGGTCGCCGGGCATTCCACACGGGTCACAGACGCGAGGCAGGGCCGGCCGCGGAACCGGATGGCTACGATGATGACTAGACCCTTGTCCTCCTGTGCAGGCCGGGGGTCTAGGTCCCGCCCGGTGAGTTGCGGTCACCGGGCGGGACCGCTAAATAGCCTCAGTCCCGGATAGTCTCAGTCCCGCATAGCCACGTCCCCGGCGAGATCCGGGATTTTGCCCTTAGGGCCCATTCACCAGAAGCAGAACCGGGCTTACCGATTACCGAATGTTATGAATTATCCGGCGTGACCAACTCGGAACTTTAATATCGTCTCGACCCTTGCGGCAGCGATTGTCGTATTTGCGCGAAGAGCGCTGTATCGCCGTTTGTCCCCCATGCGCGGCACGGTCGATACTTGTCGGCGTGGCTGGTCCCGTGATCCCCTGCGTCGGCGCCATCGTCAAGGACGAGCGCGGACGGCTGCTGCTCATCAAGCGCGGTCATGAGCCTGGTGCCGGGCTCTGGTCGCTGCCCGGCGGCCGCATCGAGCCGGGCGAGACCGACGCCGAAGCGCTGATCAGAGAGATGCATGAGGAAACCGGCCTCGTTGTCGCGCCCGGCCCGCTGGTCGGCCAGGTGCAGCGGCCGGGACTGAACGGGTCGGTCATCGACATCCGCGACTACGCGGCGACGATCGCGGGTGGCACGCTGCGG
The DNA here is from genome assembly GCA_049284535.1 of Streptosporangiaceae bacterium. Lineage (GTDB taxonomy): Bacteria > Actinomycetota > Actinomycetes > Streptosporangiales > Streptosporangiaceae > Palsa-504. The sequence continues at coordinate 2,773 of JBAPYC010000676.1, read as the reverse complement.
GCAGGTGACGACGCCGCCGACGCCCGCTGGGTAGACGTCGCCGACCTCGGCTCCCTGCCCACCACCGACGGCCTGATCGAGGCTCTGACTGAGTGGGGAGTTCTGGGCATTGATGGATGTTGATGCCCTGTTCGTGGCGGCGGACGTAGTCGATGTGCTCCTCGTAGCGTTCTGACATGCTCGAATCCGGGTTCTATAGCGTTCCGGGCCGGAGCAGGACCGGAAGGGCGGGGCGGACGGGGTTGTGCGGCTGACGGGGCGCATGGAGATACAAGGCGGGCGGGTCAGGAGGGGGTGCGGGTCAGGCCGGAAGCCTGGCCCTTGGCGACGACGGATCCGGCCATCTTGCGGGATGCCTCGTCGATCATCTCGTCGCCGAGCATGACCGCGCCGCGTCCGGCGACGTCGGTGGCGTGGGCGTAGGCCTCGATGATCTCCGACGCGCGGTCGAAGTCGGCCTGGGAGGGCGTGAAGGTCTCGTTGCCCGCGTCGACCTGGCCGGGATGCAGGACCCACTTGCCGTCGTAGCCGAGCGCGGCCACGCTTCTCGCCGAACGGCGGAAGCCTTCGGTGTCGCGCACCTTGAGAAAGGGCCCGTCGATGGCCTGCAGCCCGCGGGCGCGGGCGGCGATCAGGATCCGCATCAGCGGATAGTGGTACGCGTCGCCGGCGTAGCCCTCCGGCTGGCCACCCACCTCCAGCGACTTGATCCCCACGCTGGCCATGAAGTCGGCGGGCCCGAACACCAGCGCCTCCAGGCGCGGGGAGGCGGCCGCGATGGCGTCTACCGCGGCCAGGCCGGCGGCGTCCTCGATCTGGGCCTCGATCCCGATCTGGCCGGGAGCCAGGCCGGCTTCCCGCTCGACCTGGCCGAGCAGCAGGTCCAGCCAGACCACGTGCTCCGGCGAGCTCGCCTTGGGCAGCACGATCGTGTCCAGCCGGCCGCCGGTGGCTCCCGCCCCGGCAGCCCCGCTTCCACTGGCGCCGCTCCCACTGGCCCCGGTCCCACTGGCAGAGACGACGTCGATCACGTCGCGGTGGGCCCACTGGGTGAATACGTCGTTGATGCGGACGGCGACGGTCCGGTTGCCCCAGTCCTGCGCCAGGGCCGCGGCCGCGTTGGCCCGGGCCTGCGATTTCGCGCCCGGGGCCACCGCGTCCTCCAGGTCCAGGAAGATCTCATCGACAGGCAGATCATGGGCCTTGGCGATGAACCGCTCGCTGCTGGCCGGGACGGCCAGGACTGATCGCCTGACCCGGTACGGTCGCTCCATAGCAGGCAGCGTAGCGAACCGGGGTTTACCGGCAGGTGAACGTTGGGTGAGCATGAATTCCAGCAGGACCCGACTGCGGTTCGCCCGCCTATGCTGAGCGGTGCCCGATTCCAGCCAGAGCCGTAGGTGATGGGTACCACCGTGCGACGTGCCGCACTGACCGCTGTATTGACGCTTTCCGCGGGTCTGCTCGCCGCGTGCAGCGGTAGCAGCAGTAACAGCGCGACTGCCAGCGCCGATGTCCTCTCGGTCTCCAACGGCGGATGCGGCGGAAGCTGGCATCTGGCCGGGCCAGGCTGGCACACCTTCAAGGTGTACAACGGGGCGGCTGAGGGCGGCACTGTCGACCTGGTCAACCCGGCCAGCGGCGGCATCTACGCGGAGATCGAGACGATCGGCCCCGGCACCACCGTGCCGATGCGGCTGGACGTGGGCTCGGGTTCCTACGCCTTCCGGTGCCTGTTCGAGGACTACGACCCCATCACCGGGCCGACCGTGACGGTCAGCGGGCACGCCCGCGGCGAGGCCGCCATTCTCCCGGTCACCGGCAACGACCTGATCGGGCCGGGCAAGCAGTACCACGCCTACGTGGCGGCCGGGCTGAACACCCTGGTCAGCAACGTCGACGCGGTGAACGCGGCGGTCCGCGGCGGGAACCTGGGGGCGGCGAAGACGGCGTGGCTCACCGCGCACCTGACCTACGAACGGCTCGGCGCGGCCTACGACGCGTTCGGTCCGTACGACGACGAGATCGACGGGCGGCCGGACGGGCTGGTGGGCGGGGTGAACTCGCCCCAGTGGACCGGCTTCTACCGGCTGGAGTATGGGCTGTGGCACGGGCAGAGTGCGCACCAGCTGGCCGGCGTGGCCGCCACGCTTGACCACGACGTGCGCGCGCTGCGCGCCTCCTGGCCGTCCACTGAGATCAACCTGCTCGACATCGGGCTGCGGACCCACGAGATCCTGGAGAACGCCCTGGAGTTCCAGCTCACCGGCCACGACGACTATGGCAGCGGCAGCACGCTGGCCACCACGCAGGCCAATATCACCGGCACGCACGAGCTGCTGACCATCCTGCATCCCCTGCTGCTCCCCAGGTATCCCGGTCTGCCCGGCGCCTACACCTGGCTGAACCGGCTGCAGAGCCTGCTCAGTCAGCAAAAGCAGCCGGACGGGACATGGACGCCGGTCGGCCAGCTGCCGCTGAGCACGCGCCAGAACCTGGACGCGGCATGCAGCCAGGCCCTGGAGGAGCTGGCCCCGATCGCCGCCATCACCGAACCGCGGATCACCTGATGCCCGAGTCACCGGCGCCAGAACCGCCGGCGCGAGAGGCACCGCCAGAAAACAAGGCTGCGGCGGGAACGCCAGATGCGACGGTAGCCGGGAACGCGGCGGCAGCCGGGAACGCGGCGGCAGCCGGGAACGCGGCGGAACCCAGGGACGCGGCGGAACCCAGGGACGCGGCGGCAGCCGGGGCGGGGGCGGCAGCCGGGGAG
>JBAPYC010000675.1:0-8064 GCA_049284535.1 Streptosporangiaceae bacterium | reverse complement strand
GTGACCACCTGGACCCTGCCGACGACGAGGAGGCCGCGGTTATCCAGGCCGTCTGCTACCCCACCAGCTGCAAAGCCCCGCCAAGGTGAACGCGTACGCCACCGCTCCGTGGCAGAACTTCTTTGTCGCTGAGGTAGGAGCTGCCGCCGCCCTTACCGGCTTGCTCTTCGTTGCCGTCTCGATCAACCTGAAGCAGATCCTCTCTTTCCCCAAACTGCCCGCCCGCGCCGCCGAAACCCTGTCCCTGCTGCTGCTCGTCGTCGCCGTTTCCAGCCTCGCGCTCGCCCCGCAAGCCTCTAAAGCCCTCGGCATCGAGGTCATCACCTGCGCCGGCCTGATGTCGCTCGCCGTGCTGGTCGTCCAGCTGCGCCATGGCCCCGACGATCCAGCCGACCCCGCCTGGTGGTTCGTGTCCCGGATAGCCAACGTCCAGCTACCTGCCCTGCTGTTCCTCGCCGGCGGCATCACGCTTACTGTCCGGTACGGCTACGGGCTGTACTTCATGCTTGCGGGAACTCTCGCAGCTTTTCTAGGGGCCGTCTACAACGCCTGGGTTCTGCTCGTCGAGATAATCCGTCAGCACCCCGATCCCCCGGGCGCGGCTTAATGATCAACAGGCAAACGTCTCCGGTTCCCCCTCTCTCCTCGCCTCACCGGCTCAGACACGACACGGGCCGCCGGGCCGAGTGAGCCCGGGAGGAGAACCAGGAAGACCTCGCCGAACTTTGCTGACGCTCCAGCCGCAGGCCGGCCGCTAGCAGAACCAGCGAATCGTCACCCGAAGAGCCGAGGTCAGTAACCGCAAGCCAGTTAACCCGCCAGAAGGGGCTCGGCGTCGAAGATCTGCTCCAGGTGCTGCCACGGATCGGCGAACTCGCCACCGACGATGTCATCCAGCCAGACCCGCAGGCCGGCCACGGCCCGGGCCACCAGCAGGCGGGTGTGCCAGTCCGGAGCCACGTCACCGCCGCGCCGGTCGACCAGCAGCTGGGCCAGCCGCTGTTCCTGTTCCGAGAGCCGGGTGAACGGTGACCACCGGACGGTCACCGAGGTGCGGCGGACCTCGGCCATCTGCCGCAGCCGGGCCCGGTGAGTGAGAGCGTAGGACGCGATCTCGGTCAGCGCGCTGCGCAGCACGGCCGGCTCGGGCATGTCAGCCGGCGCCGACGTGATCGCCGCGGCCACCTGCGCGGTCATCTCTCGGGCGGGCTCGGTCAGGACGTCGTCCTTGGTCGCGAAGTAGCGGAAGAAGGTGCGGCGCCCGATGCCAGCCGCGGCGCAGATGTCGGCCACGGTCACGTGGTCATAGCCACGCCGGGCGAACAGGGCGAACGCGGCGTCCACGGTCGCCGTGCGGTTGTCGACCCGGTTGCGTCCTCGCAGGTCCGCCATGTGGCACATTATGTCATAATGGCACTTTGTGCCACGAAGCCGGGACAGCCGGCGGTCTTGCGGGAGGAACGTCATGGTCGATGACACGGCGGCGCGGGCGCCCGGCGAACAGACCGGGGCGGGCCAGCCGGATGAGGCCGGCCCATGGCAGCCGAGCCAGATCGCCGCGCTCGCGGTCGTCTCGGTGGCTGGCCTGATGGCCTCCCTGACCCAGTCGCTGCTGATCCCGGTCCTGCCCAGCATCGCCATGGACGTCCGGAGCTCGACCACCAATACCGAGTGGCTGCTGACCTCGACGCTGCTGGCCGCGGCGGTATCCGTCCCCATTTCCGGCCGGCTGGGCGACCTGTTCGGCAAGCGGCTGATGCTGCTGGTCTCGGCCGGCTTTCTCACCGTCGGCTCGCTGATCTGTGCGCTGAGCCACAGCCTGCTCCCGCTGATCATCGGGCGAGCCGTGACCGGCCTGTCGATGGCCGCCATCCCGCTGGGCATCAGCCTGATCAGCGTGATCCTGCCGCGGCGCCGCGCCTCATCCGGCATCGCCCTGGTCAGCGCGATGCTGGGCGTCGGGGGAGCGCTTGGCCTGCCGCTGGCCGGGTGGATCGGCGAGCATGGCGACTACCACCTGCTGTTCTGGATCTGCGTGGCCGGCGGCGCTATCTCGCTGCTGGGCTCGTGGTTCTTCCTGACCGAGCCGGGCCAGCGCGCGCCGGGCCGGTTCGACCTGCCCGGCGCCATCCTGCTCGCCGCTGCCCTGATCTGCCTGCTGCTGCCGCTGAGCGAGGCAGCCGTGTGGGGCTGGGGGTCGGCGCGCACCGTCGGGCTGCTGGTCGCCGCGGCCGTCCTGCTGGCCGCGTTCGTGCTGGCCGAGCGCAGGATTTCCTCCCCGCTGGTGGACATGGCGGTCAACGCCCGTCCGGCCCTGCTGCTGACCAACGCCGCCTCGATCTGCGTCGGGTTCGCGCTGTTCGCCATCTTGATCGGCACCGCGTCCTATGTGCAGGCCCCGAAGGCCTCCGGTTACGGTTTCGGCGCCTCCATCGTGGTCAGCGGCCTGTGCCTGCTGCCCAGCGGCCTGGCCATGCTGGCCCTGTCCCCGGTCTCGGCCGTGCTGTCCCGCCGGTTCGGCCCGAAAATCACGCTGTGCATCGGCGCGCTGATCGTCGCGGCCGGGTTCGTGGTCCGCATCGTGGCGACGGGCGCGCTCTGGCAGATCATCGTGGGTACCACGATCGCCGGGGCGGGCACCGGCATCGCGTACGCCGCCATGCCGGCCCTGATCGCCCTGGCCGCCCCGCGGAACGAGCTGGCCGCGGCCAACGGCCTGAACTCGCTGTGCCGTAGCGTCGGCAGCTCCCTGTCCAGCGCGGTGGGCGGTACCGTCCTGGCCTCCGCGGTCATCACCCTGGGCGGCGTGGCGCTGCCCTCGCTGACCGCCTACCGGATCCTGTTCGCCCTGTGCGCCGGTGCCGCCGTGCTCGGCGCCTGCGTGGCGCTGCTGGTGCCCAAGGCCCCCGCGGCTTCAGCCGCGCCTTCGGCCAGCGTCTCTTCAGCCAGCGCCGCCTCCTGACCTGGCGGCTCCGGGCCGCGCTGGGCCCAGGTGGCCAGCACCGACCCGGCGATGATGAGCGCGAACGACGCGGCGATCGTGGCCGTGAAAGGCTCGGACAGCACCGCGACCCCGGCCGCCACGGCCACGGCGGGGTTGATGTAGGTGAACACCATGGCCCGGGAGGCGCCCGCCGACCGGATGAGCGCCAGGAAGACGACGAACGCGCACGCCGTGCACAACACGCCCAGGGCGGCCAGCGAGGCCAGCACGCGGCCCGATGGCAGGTGCTGCGGCCAGGACACGATTGCCCAGGGCAGGTAGACCAGCGCGGCCAGGCTCAGGCAGGAGACGGTCATCGGCAGGGACGGCACGTCGGCCAGCTTCCGGGCCGCGATCAGCGGGGCGGACGCGTAGCACAGCGCCACCAGCAGCACCTCGACGATGGACAGGGCGTCGCCTCCAGTCAGGTCCGGGGCGGCCAGCACGACCACTCCGGCCAGCCCGATGACCAGGCCGGCCCACCGGCGGGCGCTGAGCCGCTCATCGCCGCCGGTCAGCTTGGCCACCACCACCGTAATGATCGGCACCGCCGCGATCAGCAGCCCCGCCAGCGAGCTGGGCAGCTTGCGCTCGGCCTGGGACAGCAGCCCCCACGGCAGGATGATCTCCAGCGCGGCGAACGCCAGCAGCGGCCGCCAGTGCCGTCGCAGCACGCCGAACTGCCCGGCCCGCAGTGCCAGCGGCAGCAGGACCGCCGCGCCCAGCGCCGTCCGGCAGAACACCAGTACCGGCACCGCGACCTGCTCATCCGCGACCTTGATGAACAGGTAGGGGATGCCCCACAGCACGCACATGAGCGCGAACAGGATCCAGCTCTTCCGGTCCACCCGTACCCCGCATTCCGCCGGCTTTGGCCACCACGCCCGGCGCGCGGCCGCCGGGCCTGGCACCGAGTCTTACCGGTAAGCGATCCCGCTGTCTTGAACGCTGTTGCAGTACATCCCGGGCGTCACCCCGACCACCCGCCGGAACCACCGGGTCAGGTGGGCCTGGTCGGCGAATCCGGTGAGCGTGGCCGCCTCCGCCGGGCGGCAGCCCTGCTCGAGCAGCACCCGGGCCCGGGCCACCCGGTGCTGGGCCAGCCAGGCGTACGGCGGCATGCCGACCTCCGCCCGGAACGACCGCACCAGCTGATAGCGGGACAGACCCGCCTCGGCCGCGATCTGGGCCAGCGCGGGCGGGCAGGACAGCTGGTCCGCCAGCTGCGCCATGACCGCCTTGGCCACCCGGCTCCTGCGGACCTGTAGCCCGCACGGCTGCTGGGTCGCGTGCCGCCGGACGAGCTCCCCGAGCAGCCAGGACAACCGCGTCTCAGCCTCGAGCGGCTCAGCTTCCACAAGCTGGGGGCCCCGGCTGAGCACGGCGTGCACCCGGCTCAGTTCGGCCGCGAGCAGCGGGTCGGCGACGATCGGCTCGCGGAACCGCGGCGTCACCTGGCCGCCGGTCATCTCGGACAGCAGCTCCGCGGCCGGGTACATCGCCCGGTAGACGAAACTTGGCGGCTCGGCCGGCCCGCCGGTGTGCGGCTCGTCCGGTTCCAGGATCACCACGCTGCCCGGGGTGGCGTAATGCAGCTCGCCGCGGTAGCTGATCACCTCCCGGCCCTCGGTGCAGGCGCCCACGCTGAAAACCTCGTGCACGTGCGGGGCGTAGGGCTCGGTCATCCGCGCGTGCAGCAGGTCCAGAACCAGTCCCGGCGCCGGGCTGACCCGCCGCCACACCGCCCGCTCCGCCCGCTCCGCCCGCTGCGCCGGCAACGCCGCCATCACACCTCCCGCCAGACGCTCACCCCCACCGTACGACCCCGCAGGCCCGCTCACCCGGGCAGGCGCTCACCCGCGGTGACCGGGACGGGAATGGTGTTGCCCGGCTGGGCCAGCGGGCAGACCCACTCGTCGCTGTACCGGCAGGACGGGTGGTAGAGGAAGTTCAGGTCGATCACCAGCCGCCCGTGCTGGCCGCCCAGGTCGGCGCCCTTGGCGGTGTCCAGCGCATACCGGCCGCCGCCGTAGCTGGACCGGCCCGCGGTGCCGTCGCGCACCGGCAGGAACAGCCCGCCCGCGTACTGCCTGAGCCACCACACGTCCAGCCCCGCGTCCACCGGCGCAGGCAGGTGCACGCGCCCGATGAGGACCATCGGTATGGCGCCGCCGCTGGCCGGCACGGACAGTGACGCCTCCCGGCCGGCCGGGAGCAGCGGCACCTCGAAGCGCCATTGGCGATCGTAGGGCCAGTACGGCAGGCCGGTGAAGCGCAGCGGGTCCCCGGTCGGCAGCGGGCTCTGCGGGTGAGACCGGAACAGTTCATCCCGGCCGCGCCGCCACCGCTCGTGCCCGTGCCGCGGGTCGTCCTCGGCCCGCACCGCCGCGTACAGCTCGCTTACCTCGCGCCGCCAGCTGACGAGCTCGAGCTCCTGCTCACCGATTACTGGGGCACCGCTCATAGCTCACCGCTCATTGTCACCGGGCCCGGTCAGCTGGGCACGCCGGACTCGTCCGGCGCGTCCTCACCGGTCAGCCCATCCACCGATTCGCGGATCAGGTCGGCGTGGCCGGTGTGCCTGGCGTACTCCTCGATCAGGTCGACCAGGGTGCGGCGCAGGCTGGGAGACTGCCCGTCGGGCCAGGTGCCTAGCTGATCCAGTCCACCGCCGGCCAGCGCCTCGGCCAGCGAGGCCCGGGACCTGGCCACCGCGTCGCGCCACAGCGTCATCAGCTGCTCCGGGCTGTCCTGGGCGGCCGAGTGCCATTCCCAGTCCCGGTCGGCGCCCCAGTCCACCGCGTCCCAGGGTGCGCCCATCGGGCGCCCGTGCAGCCTCCGGCTGAAGTACTCGTCCTCGACCAGGGCCAGGTGCTTGAGCAGGCCGCCCAGGGTGATGGCCGAGACGCCGACCGTGGCCTGCAGGCTGGCCGCGTCCAGGCCCGAGCACTTCCACGCCAGGGTCCGTCGCACGCGTTCCAGCGAGCCGATGAGGGTGGCGGTCTCGTCGCCCGCCATCGGTGGTTCTCGCGGAATCTGATCATCCAGATCGGCCATGAAAAGCGAATGTACCATCGATACCTGTCCCGCGTCGAGGGCTGCTCAGGCGTACCGCAGCAGCAGGACCAGCACCACGATGACCACGGCGACCGTGACGGCGAAGGCGTACCACCGCGGCCGCCGGTAGGCGCGCTCTTCCACCGGGCCGGTCACGGCTGGCCCGCCAGCTCGGGCCCGGCGTCTTGCGGCAGGGCGAAGTCCTGCCGTCCCAGCACCCAGCGCAGCAGCCCTGGCACCGAGGGGTGCATGACCCCGTCCTGCATCACCGCGGCCGTGCGGAAGAAGCACGCCTGGCCGAAGTTCAGCCGGGCCGAGCGGACCAGGTTGCCCAGGCCCAGCTCGGCACTCGCCCACCCGGCCACGTCCCCGTCGGGCGCGGCGATCAGGTCGGCCCGGCTGAACACCACAGCCAGCCGCGCCTTGCTCAGCCGGACCCCCATGGCCTCGATCTCCTGATGGGCTTGCTGGTAGGCCAGGTCAGGAGAGGGAGCAGCCGAACGGACTGGCTTGAGCTCGGCCTGCTGGCCGGGCTGAAGCCGGTCCCAGAACGCCTCGACCGACAGCGGGTCGATCACCAGGATGAAGGTTTGCGCTGCCTGGAGGTAGCGCAGTTCGGAGGTGCGCTCCGCGCTGTAGAAGAGCTCGCCGGCTGCGTCGAACATGTGCAGGATCCGCGGGTCGCCCTTGGTCATCATCTTGATGATGTGCCCGCGGGGCGGCTCGGCCGGCGTCTTGTCCGTGGCGGTCTCCGGGCTGAGCCACCGGTCCGCGTCGGCCAGCTTGCGGCTGGTGGCCGCGTCGCCGAATTCGGCGACGAAATCCGGCTGCAGGTGCTGTGACCAGATCCGCAACTGCGTCACCATGGCGAAGAGCAGCCGGGTCTTTCCCGCGCCCGTCGCGCCGAAGAACGGCAGCACGATCTCTTGGGCGTGGCCCGGACGGTACTCCAGCGAGTGACTGCAGCGCGGGCAGTACGCGTTCATCCGCCCCGAACCGAACAGCAGGAGCGTGTTCATCGAGGTCCCGCACTGGCAGCGGCGCCGCACGATGCCGAACCGGCCGGGCCGGATGTCCCGGTGCCGCCGCGCGCATCCCTGGCCGGGACACTCATAGCCGGGGTACAGGACCCGCTCGTAGCAGCTCGGGCAGACCATGCGGATGTTCTTGACCCGCAGCACGGCCGAGTCGGCGGCGCGCAGCGCGGTGCCTGCCACCCGCGCCAGCCCGGCCGAAGCGCCAATGGCTGTCAGCTGGACCAGCGCCAGCGCGGCCGTGACCGCGGCGCCGACCGCGGTTCCCGCGGCCATGCCGACCGCGCCGCCGGCGCCGAACGGCGCACGCCAGATCGCCGCCTCGCCGGTAAACGACTGCCGGATGGCATCGGTACCCCGCTGCCAGAAGTCCAGGCCGCTGTCACGGGCGAGGCGGATCGCGTGGTCGGCGTCGGCCAGCGCCGGGCCGTAGAAGTACTGCAGCACCGCGGGGTCGGCGCCCGGCACGGTTTTCGGCTGGCGCTGCGGTGGCGGCAGCCCGGGCGGCCGGGTGATCAGCACCCGCCACAGGCTCATGAAATACAGCACGGGCAGCCAGACGGCATAGACGGCGAAGACGGCAATCGCGGTCAGCGGCACTACGAAGACGACGTAGATAAGCATCGCGAAGGCGTACACGAACGTCATGAGCCCGGCCTCCCGAGAAGCCTGCGGGCCAGCGGGCCGCGACGTGCTTCCCGCCAGGCCTGGAACGCCTGCGCGGTCCGGCTGTTCTCCGGCCACGCCTGGGCCAGGGTGCCCAGGTCGCGGCGGCGCCACGACCGGACCTGCTCGAAGGCGGTGCTCAGCGGGTCGCTGAGCGCAGGCTCGGCCGCCAGGTCCGGATCACCTATCGCGGTGAAGACCCGCCGGGCCAGGTCGGCATCGGCCGGTGTGACCGCCAGCCAGCTGCCAAGCTCCGCGCCGAACGCGGCCGCCACAGCCGGGGGGCAGCCGCGCAGAGCCTCCGCGAGCGGGTCGGCCCGGGCC
>JBAPYC010000674.1:0-6763 GCA_049284535.1 Streptosporangiaceae bacterium | reverse complement strand
CATCGAATCCCCCGGCGCCTGGCTGACCACGGTCGCCAGCCGCATCTGCCTCAACCTGCTCGGCTCGGCCCGGGCCCGGCGAGAGACCTACGTGGGCGAATGGATCCCCGAGCCGCTGCCTGATCATGCGGAGTGGACCGGCGGGCGGCCGGGCGCCACCGCCGTCGACCCGGCCGACCGGGTCACTCTCGACGAGTCGGTCAGCATGGCCTTCCTCGTCGTACTCGACACGATGACCCCGGCCGAGCGTGTCGCGTTCATCCTCCACGATGTCTTCCGCTACTCCTTCGCCGAAGTGGCCGAGATCACCGGCCGGACCCCGGCGGCATGCCGCCAGCTGGCCTCCTCAGCCCGGCGCCGCTTGCGCGCGTCGCAGGCTCCTGCGGCCCAGACCGCCCGGCAGGCCGGCATCGTCCGGGACTTCAAGGCGGCCTGGGAAGCGAAGGACATCGACGCCCTGATCAGCCTGCTCGACCCCGCCGCCACGGCGACCGCCGACGGCGGCGGCCTCGCCACTACCTTCCTGCGCCCCATCGAAGGCGGTGAGCAGATCGCGCGCGCCTGGGTCGAAATCGCCAACCGGGCCCCCAGCAACATGACGTTCGGGGAATGCACGGTCAACGGCCAGCCCGGGCTTGTGGCTCAGCAACACGGCCGCACCGTAACGGTGTTCGCGTTCGACGTCACCGGCGACCGGATCAAGCACATCTGGGTCGTACGCAACCCCGAGAAACTCCGCCACTGGACGACGGCCTGACGCGCGGGCCGGGCCACCACGGCTCCGCTGGAGAAGGGCCAGACGACGCAGCAGCTCGTCGGCGCGTCTGCCTGCCGGTGGCCAGCGTCCGGCGTAGGGTGCCGCTATGGCGCTAACCTGTCCCGCCCTGGTGTCGGCTGAGGAGCTCAACGATGGCCTCGAGGCCCGGGATATCGCCATGTGTGAGGCGGTCAAGGCGCTGAACGAGCCCGCCGTCTCGCATGAAGTGTTCATGGCCTCGCTCGGGTTATGTCCCCATTCGCCGTCGTCTGGCTGCCCGGGGCGATGACGGCGTACCGGCAGTTGCGCACCACCGAGCCCGAGGCGGCCGTGATCATCGCCCAGGCCATCACGGGCCTGGCGGACGAGCCGCGTCCGCCCGCGAGCAACGCCCTGGGCAAGACGGCCTTCCGGCGGCTGCGCCTGGAGGACTACCGGGTCCTGTACGAGGTGACTGCGGATACGGTCCGGATCATGCACGTCGGCCGGGCCCTGGGCGCGTGATCGCCGGAGGCGGCATTGCTACGGTGGTGCCGTGAGTCCTCAGATCGCAACCAACACTGCTGTCACGCGAGACGAACTGACCGAGTTCATGTCCGCCCGGCACCACGCCATCGTGATCACCACGCGGGCCGACGGGCGGCCCCAGGCCTCGCCGGTCACCAGCGGCGTCGACCCGCAAGGCCGGATCGTGGTCGCGACCTACCCGGAGCGCGCCAAGACCCGCAACGCCCGCGTCCGGGAACAGGTCAGCGTGCTGGTGCTGTCCGACGATTTCGGCGGCCCGTGGGTGCAGGTGGACGGCACCGCCGAGGTACTCGACGTGCCCGATGCGGTGGAGCCGCTGGTTGAGTACTTCCGGTCGATTTCCGGGGAGCACCCGGACTGGGACGATTACCGGCAGGCCATGGTCCGGCAGGGTAAGTCGCTGCTGCGGATCACCCCCGACCGCTGGGGGCCGGTGGCGACCGGGGGCTTCCCGCCCCGGCTGGGGTGACCGGGGAATGCCAGAACGGGGGAATGACAGAGGAGTCGGCATGACCGGACCGGATCCAAAAGCGGACCTGCACCGTTACCTGCAGGACGCCCGCGAGGCCGTGCTGTGGAAACTCGACGGGCTCTCGGAATACAACATCCGCCGCCCGATGGTTCCTACCGGGACCAACCTGCTAGGACTGGTCAAGCACCTGGCGAGCGTGGAATTCGGGTATTTCGGGGACTGCTTCGGCCGACCCTCCGATGAGCCACTGCCCTGGCTGGAGGACGACGCGGAGCCCAATGCGGACATGTGGGCGATGGCCAGCGAATCGCGCGAGCAGATCACCGGGCTGTACCGGCGTGCCTGGGCGCACTCGGACGCCACGATCAGCGAGCTGCCGCTCGATACGGTCGGTCATGTGCCCTGGTGGCCGGCCGACCGGAGCCAGGTGACGCTGCACAAGATCCTGGTCCACATGATCGCCGAGACCGACCGGCACGCCGGGCAGGCCGATATCGTCCGTGAGCTGATCGACGGCGGTGCGGGCCTGCGCGAGGGCAACGACAACATGGCGCCGGGCGACAAGGCGTGGTGGGAGAGCTACCGGAGCCGGGTCGAGCAGGCGGCGCGTGATGCCGACCTGAGCCCGGTACCGGACGCAGGTCAGGGCGTGACGCGCGAGGCGGGCTGAGACCGCCATCGGCTCCAGTGGAGCAGATCGATCTCGCAGGGTTAATCCCGGCACCTTGTGGAATACCTCTAAAAAGGCGGAGCCCCGCGCGATCAGGACGGCCGGGAGGGCTTGATGACCGGCATCGTAGTTGCGGTTGGCATAACGGCAGCCGGGATTTTCGGCCTGGGCCTGCTCGTCGGCATGGCGGCAGGGACCCTGATCCTGCGCCGGGGCGATCACCTGGAGGTGCGCCATCAACGGATGGCCCGGGCAGCCCGCAGGCTCACCGGCTTCGGCGTCCATGAGTCTCCCGGACACTAGCCCGGCGGACTGCGATCAGGGCTGAAACTGCGTATAGCCGTACCGGGGCAGCGCGGTCGTGCTGGCGATCTCCCGTCCCGACGCGTCGAGCCAGGTCAGGCGGACCAGCCGGAGCGGGTCCGGGACCACGAACGCGGCATACCTGCGAGGGCCCACAACCCGTGGAGTCACGAGCTGGGTGTGGCCGCCGGACATGGTGGCCCGCAGATGCGCGGTGGCCGGGCTGACCTGGACGGCGTAACCGGTTGCGCCCTCTGCCCATTCCGGCATGCCCAGCGGCAGGGCCATGATCGTCTCCACGCCGCCCGGCGTGCTGACCGGACCGCACGCTCCCATGTTTGAACCATCCGAGGAGAACGAAGCGCTGAACTCGTAGCAGTCTTCGCTAAGCCCGAACAGGAGCTTGATCGACCAGTCCTGTCCCACGACCTTGCCCGAGGCCAGGATGCCCGTAAAGGTTTCGGAGCTGGCTGTGCCCAGGTTGGTCCACATCCCCGCGGTCTGGATGGAAGACTCGAAAGCCGAGGTGGCCGCGGGCACCGGCACCGTGGCGGCTGGTGACGGGCCGGGGGAGGGGCTGACCATGGTAACCCGTGGACTGCTCGCCAGCCGGTACGCGAAACCGGCCAGGTGATAGCGCTGTCCGCAGACGGTCGCCGTGACCGCCGGGACTCGCTCCTGGCCGTCGATGAGGATGGCGCCGACCCCGGCTGGTACCTGGACGAAGGCGAACCCGATGCCGGGATCGGCTGTTCCCAGGGCGACGGCGGCACTGCTGCCGGCGGCGGGGAAGACCTGGTCGGCATCGGTGCCATTGACGGTGATCGCGGGCAGGCACCGGTACCCCGGATCGGCGATGTCCTGCACCGCGAGCCGCCACCGGTGACCTGCGGCCACGCCGCTGGCGAAAACTCCGCCGGGTCCGGCGGTGCCGTTCGCGGGCACCGTCACCGGCAGAGCCGTCCCCCCGGCGCCGCCCCGCGGGATCAGGAGGGCGGTGGCCGCGATGATCCCGGCCAAGGCCAGTGAGCCGGCGACGGCCCCGGCACGCCGCAGCCTGAGCGCCCGCCCGCGCTGGACGATCGCCTCGAGCGGCACGGGCGGCGGCGCCAGCGACTCGACCAGGTCACCGACCCGCTGGCGCAGGGCAGTGTCGTCGGTTCCGCTCACCGTCCCTCACCTTCGGTCAGAGCCGGGTCGTCCCGCAGAGCCGGGTCGTCGCGCAGCTTGGCCAGGGCCCGGGACAGCTGGCTGCGGACCGTGCCCGCCGAGCAGCCGAGCGCCGCGGCGATCTGCGTGTCGGTCAGGTCCTCCCAGTAGCGGAGCACCACGACCGCGCGCTGCCGCGGCGGCAGCTGGCGCAGCGCCGCCAGCAGCGCGGCCCGCTCGCCCACCAGGTCGGCCGGGCTGTCCACCGGAACCTCGGGTAGGTCGCCGGGCTC
This sequence comes from Streptosporangiaceae bacterium, assembly GCA_049284535.1. Lineage (GTDB taxonomy): Bacteria > Actinomycetota > Actinomycetes > Streptosporangiales > Streptosporangiaceae > Palsa-504. The sequence goes on along the minus strand of JBAPYC010000674.1, from coordinate 2,591 downwards.
TTCGGTCACCCGGCTCCGGCGGAACCGGCGGTGACTCGCGTTGATAAGGATGCGGCGCAGGTAGGCATCCGGGTCGTCCGCCCGGCTAACCCGCCGCCAGGCGACGTAGGCGCGGGCCAGGGTGGCCTGGGCCAGGTCCTCGGCGGTCCACCGGTCCCCGGTCAGGCCAAAGGCCAGCCGGACCAGACCCGGCCAGCGCGACACCGCGAAAGCGCTGAAATCCTCGCTGTCGTCACTGCTTATGACGTCAGGGACGACAGCGAGTTCGTCGCGGGGATCGGACACGACCGGCTCCACATCATCTAAGAGCACCGTAGACTGGCCGGACGTTGCACGCACCACGCCACATGGCACGATGTGCTACATGGACGACCGCGAGAATCTCACCTGGGAAGGGTTCGGCGAGGCCTCCCGCGAACTCGCGAAGGCCATCGCGGCCGATGGCTTCGAGCCCGACCTGATCCTGTCGATAGCGCGCGGCGGCCTGTTCCTGGCGGGATCCCTCGGCTACGCCCTGGCGGTGAAGAACCTGCACGTAATGAACGTCGAGTTCTATGACGGGGTCGGCACCACGCTGGATATGCCGGTCATGCTGCCGCCGGTGCCGAGCGCGGTGGACTTCTCGCAGAAGAAGGTGCTGATCGCCGACGACGTGGCCGACTCCGGCCGCACGATCGAGCTCGTCCACTCCTTCATCAAAGACCACGTCGACGACGTGCGCTCGGTAGTGATCTTCGAAAAGCCCCGCTCGGTGATCAAGTGCGATTACGTCTGGAAGCGCACCGACCTGTGGATCAACTTCCCGTGGAGCACCGAACCCCCCGTCGTCACCCGCGAAAGCCAGGTCCTCGACGCTTAGAGGGGTACCGGTTCTGCACAGTGGCGGCGGTTCTGACTGGGGTTTGGCGTCAGATGGGGTACCGGGTCGGTTCGGTGGTGCAGGTCCGTCCCGATGGTGTGGTCCACCGGAAGGTCCCATCGGGCAGCTGCTCGGCACTCCATCCGGGGTGCTGCTTCAGCCGGTGGTCGTGACGGCACTTCGGTGCCCCGTTGCACAGACACGTCCGGCCACCTGCCTCGTAGGGGATGTTGTGCTCGTAATCGCATTGGCTGGCGGGCCGCCGGCAGGTTGGGGCGGTACAGGTCGCGTACCGGATCTGGGTCAGGTGCTTGAGCTTGACTCCCGGATCGTGTCCTCGGGATTCGTGCCGGTGGTCGCAGTCCGGGCCACCGATGGGTTCCAGTTCGATGGTCAGATCTGGTCCGCCGCCGGGCGTCCGGAGCCGCCAGGTGCCGTATCCGCCTTCTGGTCCGGCGCGTTTCTCGGGGGTGAAGCTGAACCCGGATCTACCAGCCGGCGGAGGTCTTCCCGTCCGCTGGCACTGTGCCCGCTGGCTTTTAGGTTCGGGTCTGGCGCAGCCGTGCCCGACAGCGTGCCCATCGGCATCGGTGACCGTTACACACCAGGTCGACCGGGAGTTCTGCGCCGCGGCTTCGGCGAGGTCGCGAGCCAGCCACGGGTCAATGGGACCCCAGGCGCCGAACTCGCCGGGGCGGTCGGCTAGGCCCAGGACGGTAGCGGCCGGGATGGTCAGGTTGGTTCGGGCAGCGAACCCGCCCGCGGCGGGGGCCGGGGATTCACCTTTGTGCCCGGGCCGCGAGTCGCGGGCCAGCAGCAGATCGGTGAACGCCTGCGCCCGCAGCTGATCCCAGCTGCCGTCCATGCCTGCTTTCTTCAGCAGGCCGGCCCACCAGGTGATGCGCTGGTCGATCGCCTCGGCGTCCGCTAGCGGGAGCTCGCGGGCCTCGATCGCGGCGTTCCCCGACGGCTCCATCCAGGTCTGCACCCGGGCGTGCTTCCTGGCCTGTTCCCGGCGTTTCTTGGCTTTGGCGGCGTTGACGTCCCGGACGGCGCGGGCGATCGCGGCGCGCAGCCCGCCCGGGGTCAGCCGGCCCGCCCGGCCGAGCACCTTCTGCTCCGCCGCGCGGGCCTCGCCGGGGTCCAGCGGGTCGCAGGCATGGGCGATCTCCTGGGCCTTGCCCCGGGTGATGACCCCGGCCCGGAACAGCGCCCGGGTACCGGGCAGCTTGACTTCCAGCGCCCAGGCCAGGCCCAGCAGCGCCTCCATCGTGGCGCGGGACTCGGCCAGGGCGGACCCGAGCTCCCGCTCGGTGAACTCCTCCCAGTCCGCGGGCATGTCCCGGTCACCCTGCGGGCGGCAGCCCGGGGCCGGGCGGCGGCGGATCAGCGCCGCGACGGCGGCATGCTTGAACGAGGACCCGGTGGCCTCGCAGCGGTCCGCGGCCGCGATGATCCCCGCCAGCTCATCATCGCTGGTGCCATCGAACCGGCCGTCGTCCCCGGCCGCCTTCTCGATGTGACTGAGCAGCACCGGCCCCCCGGGCGCGACATCCAGCACCTGCCCGGTCGCGAACCCGCCGCCAGGCCCCGCGCAGACCCCCGGCAGCGGCTGCACCGACCCGGGCTGCCCCGGACCACGGCGACCCACCTCAGCAGAGCTGGCCGCCGCCATAGCCGCGGTCTGCCCCAGGCCCGCAATATGCTCCGCCGCGGCGGCTTCCTCCGCCGC
>JBAPYC010000673.1:0-2319 GCA_049284535.1 Streptosporangiaceae bacterium | reverse complement strand
CCCGAGCACGGCCGGCGCCAGCGCGGCCGGCGCCGCGAAGGGCGTGTGTGCCTGGAAATTCCCCGGCGTCAACCAGGCGCTCGCCGACGCCCGGGTGTCCTGGTACTACACATGGTCCTCCAGTACGGCCGGGATAGCGGCTCCAGCCGGTGTCCAGTTTGTGCCCATGATCTGGGGCGCGGCCGATGTGAATTCCGCTGAGCTCAGCCAGGCGGCGCAAGCCGGCCGCATCCTGCTGGGCTTCAATGAGCCGGATAACCCGCAGCAGTCCAATATGACGGTCGCCCAGGCGCTCAGCCTGTGGCCGCGGCTGATGGCGACCGGGATGACGCTGGGCAGCCCGGCGGCGACCAAGAGCGCCGACATACCGGGGAGCTGGCTGAGCCAGTTCATGAGCGGGGCCAGGGCCCGCAAGTACCGGGTCGACTTCATCACCGCGCACTGGTACGGCGCCAACTTCGCCACCGCGGCGGCCGTATCCGAGCTGGAAAGCTACCTGAAGGCGATCTACGCGCGTTACGGGCTGCCGATCTGGCTCACCGAATATGCCCTCGGCGACGAGGCGGCCAATAGCTACCCGACGGAGAGCCAGCAGGCCGCCTTCGCCACCGCATCCACGTCCATGCTGCAGACGCTGCCCTACCTGCAGCGCTACGCGTGGTTCGCGCTGCCGTATGACAAGTCCTTCGGCAATACCGGCCTGTACAACAGCGGGCCGGTGGCCACGCCGGTCGGCCTGGCATACCGGGCTGTCGCCACGCACGCGGGGCGACCCGGGCGGTAAACAGCTCGCCGCACCGGGCCGGAACGTGTCACCAGCCAGGTCTCACGCGACTGGGCTCAACCCGCCGTCGAAGTTGATGGCCGCCCCGGTGATGTAGGCACTCCGGTCAGAGAGCAGGAAAGCGGCCAGCTCGGCGAACTCAGCGGCGAGGCCTACCCGCCGCAGCGGGATTTGCGCGGTGGCAGCCATTTCTGCGTAGAGCTCGTCGGCAGTTATCCCGCGCGCAGCCGCGCGCCTGACCCACTGACCGCTTTGCACGATGCCGATGAGAATGGCGTTGACCCGGATCTGCTCGGGGCCGAACTCCTTCGACAGCGCCTTCGTCAGGGCCAATCCGGCCGCCCTGCTCACGGAGGTCGGAGTCGATCCGGCGGCTGGCGCACGCGCCGCAGTGGCCAGCACGTTGATGATGCTGCCGCCGCCAGCGGACCGCAGGTACGGGAGGACTAGCCGGATCGCGCGGATCGCCGCTCGCAGCTTCAGATTGAGGTCGTCGTCCCAGTCCGATTCCGTTTGCTGGTCGAACGGCGTTGCTGAGCTGGTGCCTGCGTTGTTGACCAGCCCATCGACTCGTCCCCACCGATCGTGAGCGGCCGAGACGAATCCCTGAAGATCTGAGGTGTCGGTGACGTCGGCGCGGATCCCGAGGACGTCACCGCCAGCGGCGGTCACTTCGTCAGCGACCGCTGCGACCCGGTCCTGGGTTCGGGCGCAGAACGCGACGTGAGCTCTCTCCGCGCACAGGGTCCGGACCAGCGCCGCGCCAAGTCCGTCGGAACCGCCCGTGACCAGAATGACCTTTCCGGCCAATCCGAAGTCCACATCGATCTCCCCGAAGAGACGGAACGCACCATCAATAGTTGAGGGTAGACCCTGGTCCGCGTGCGGTGTCAGACGGCGGCCTTCGCCGGAGCGCGTCTACGCCAGGCGCCGGTGAGAGGTTCCGCATCTGATTCCGGCGGTCCCTGCCCACTACTCAGGCGGTGTGTCTGGGTCCCCATGGGCCGGCTCACTGTCCTGCCCGCCTGGCGGCCCATGGCCCTCCTCCCCGCCGCCCGGCTGCCTGCGGCCCGAGCGGTTGTCTGCCCAGCCCCGAGGCCAGGCGTCGTTGAACCAGCGCCCGAACAACTGGCCGCCATAGACGACCCAGCCGACGCCGATCAGCCACGACTGCACGACCAGCACGGTGCCCAGCGCCCCGTAGGTGACCGCATTCGTGACGATGAGCGGCTCGAAGACCAAGGCGGAAAAGGCGCGCAGGCCAGCCAGGAACGCCACCGTGGCCACCGCGCCTGGCATCGCCGCCAGGTAGCTCACCCGGCCGCCGACCAGGAAGTGCAGCCCCCACCAGAAAAAGGCGATGCCGAACACTATCGCCACCGATGCCCGGCTCACCGCCGCGGCCGCCGCATGGTGTGTCAGAGGGGCTACCGTGGCCGCCGCGTAGATGTAGGCGATGAAGATGACCAGCCACAACGCCTGGCGCCAGATCTTGTGCCACGGGCCGGCGGGAAGGCCCCAGACCCGTTCGAACC
>JBAPYC010000672.1:0-8959 GCA_049284535.1 Streptosporangiaceae bacterium | reverse complement strand
GGCCGGGGCACGTCGCGACCCCTAGGAAAAGTCTTTTGAGGGTGTGCCAGGGTTTTTCTGCCAGAAGGCTTCACAGTGCTCGGCGTCCAGGTCAACGGTCCAGACCCGATCCACTTGCCCGTCCGAGCGAAAACGGAGGGTGTATACCGCGAGGTTGTTGAACCGGTCGCCACCGGACGCTGTTCCGGTCTCGTGGATCAGGCAGATAGCCGTGCGGTCATCGGCGTAAATGCAACGGCCGTCTTGGTGAAAGGTGCCACCGAGGGACGCCCCGAACTCTATCTGCATGAGCGCCATGTCGTCCTTGCCGCGGGCACGGTGCCAAGGCCCGGCGCCAGGGCCATTTTCCCACTCGATATCGTCGGCGAGAAGGTCAAAAGTGGGTGCAGGGTCACCTTGCCGGACCGCATCGAGTGCGACCTGGGCGCGGCCGAAGTTGGGATGGTTGCTCATCTGTGCCTCCAGTGTCGCGGAGTCCGTGCAGCGTATCCCTCGATGCCCGAGCCCATTCTGACCATAAACGAACAGCCGCCGGAATTCGACGGATTAACCTAGCGGCGGATTCGACGGATTAATCTAGCGGCCCGGCTTGGATCACCAGGAACGCGCGTCCGCCAGTCTGGTGGCGGCTAACTCCCAGTCGCTTCCGCAGGGACTGACTAGCCATTTCAGGCGCGGGAGTTCGGATGCGGAAGCATTCTGTAACAACAGTCGGCGCCAGGCAGGTGGAATTGCTGCGGAGATCGTGTGGAGACCGCATGGAGATTCCTTCCGGGTGCCAGCATGCGGGTGGAGGGTGCGGGCGTCCTCCCCGAACCCTCCGGAGCCGTGAACGCTCCAGCCCCACATGATCGTCGTGCAATTAGCCAGAGTGACGAGCGGTCACCACGGCCACTCCAGGTCCCCCGAGTTACCTGGTCAGCGGTATTACCGGCCGCGATCTCCGATTCCCAAACTGATAGCGCAGGCCGGAGAGATAGGCGGTCGGCATGCGGGCGGAAGGTGCAAGAGTCCAGCCCGGGCTCAGATCCGGGGATGGCCCGCTGAGTGTACGTGTCCGCCCCTTCAGCATCAAGCGTAACTGTGATCGCAGGGCAACGGACGCCGCTGGAAACTGCCTTAATGAACCTACGCGAAGTCACGCTTGATCCCGGAGCTACGGCCACTCCGGTCAGAGGACAAGGGCCAGCCGGGAGCCTGCCCGGACCGGGCGCGGGCCTTCCCCTGCAACGTGCGGGCGGTAACAGACAGCCGTTCTCCCTACCGCCGTTGACAGCAACCGTGACAGCAACAGCAGCAACCATCGGCAGGCGTCAGCGGTCGGCAGCGCACAAGGACGCTCGCACATCACGAGGCAACCGAGGATATGTCCGGCCTGAGCAGACAGCCGAGAATCAGTGCCAGGGCGCCATGACTGTAGCCAATGCTGTAGCCAAGCCGCTGGACAAGGCGCGTCCCATACGGACAGCTGTGGAATCTCGGCCCCGCGCAGCGACCGCAACAGACGGTCCTGGACGATGTGCCCACTCCTCCGGATCTGAGGCTCAGCCGCCGTCCCGCCGACGAGGTAGGGAATGGCACGCGGGATATACGCGGGATGATCTTGCATAACACAGCAGGCCGATATGCGGAAAGTCCAGGTAAGAGCAGAGGCGGCGGAGGAATCACGCATCCTCTTGAAACCATTGTGGCGGCAACGTCACCGTGGGTTCGAATCCCACGCCCACAGCTAGACCTCGGAAAACCGGACCTGACCTGGTCTCACCACCATGTGCATAAGCAGCTGCTGAGCTATCGATCCGCTCTGCGGACAGCCATCGGGCCTGCGGCGATAGCGCGTTGGAGCAGCACAGCCTCAGCGGACTCGGCCTTCTGCCGACCGATGCAGTCGGCCAGCATCTCCGGCGCGACGAAGACCGGGGCCCGTGTCAGGGCCGCGAGGTTGAGCGCATCGCTGGACCGGGCATCGACCAGCGCCACTCCCTGCGGGCCTTCGACCTCCACAGTGGCCGCATAGGCGCCCTCCACGATCCGGTCGAGCCGGACTTCCCGCACCCGGCCTCCGAGGCTGCGGACCAGTGCCGCGGTGAACTCGTAGGTCATGGGACGACCCCATCGCAGGCCCTGCAAGCTGGCGTCGAGGGCGAGGGCCTCGGCATCGCCGACACCAATCACCAGGTGGCGATCCCCCTCCAGCTCATCCAGCACCATGAACGCGGAAAGGTCGTCGCCATCCCCAAGCGCAACAGCCTTGTTAACTCGCATCGGCACCAGGCCCGCATCAGTTGCGGCGTTCATGACGTTCTCCCTCCGGAGACCGGACATCATCTCCATCTTGACAGCAGCCCGTGACGTTAGGGTTCGGGGTTTGTAGGTCCGGGGCCCCGGGTCCGTCCGGTGCTGATGCGGCAGGGCGCTGTGGTGACACAGGGTGACGGCGCCGGTGGGGTAGCGCGGTCGCGATGGTGGGCGTCTACGGTGCGGTCACCGGCCGCGGCCTTGTAATAGGCGATGCGGTCGTTGTCCGTGTTACTGCCGGGGCAAGAGGGCCGCGCGGCTGGGGGTGTCGTGAAGCTGTTTAGCTGCTGCTCAAGCGCGGTCAGCGCGGCCGGCAGAAGATTTCTTGAGGATCTCCGATTTCCGGCGTCATAACTGGCTCACGAACCGGTCTAGTTGGTATGAAGCGAACGAAAGGTAGCAATGTTCTCACTCTCAGTTACCAAAATCATGGCATCTCCCTCGGGCGTGACGTGGGGGTAGAGCACGGTCCCGAGGTCGCGCGGCGGAAGCGGACCAGGCCTTCCCGGCCCGTGGTCCGACTCGCCCGCGACTTAGTGGTTAAGGTCCGCCAGCGCGCCATCTCCGGCTGCGAGTGGTGCCCGGCGGGGCTCGGGCTGTCTGATTCAGAACCGGTTGACCTAATCAGGGATCCACAGGGAAGGGCTGGAGCGCTATGACCGTCGAGACGATGTTCGCTTCTATCGAGCGTGGCGAAGCGGTTCGTGACCGGATCATCGGCTCCGAGTGGCCTGCAGGTGGCCGTCAGGGCATTATCTGGGCGCTGTCCGGCCTCATCGACGCGCTGGAGACGTACCAGCTGGTTCGCGACTACGTCATGTGCCCCGCGACTGCCTTCCCGGAACTGGAGCGCGAGGACGACGCGTGGCACCGGGCCCTGTCGATGGCTGCCCAGGACGCGTCGGCGTGGGCAGCGGAACTAGACCGCCTGGTACCCGTGACGGTGCGGATCGGCACGCCGCAGGCGTCGTAATCCGCGGCCCGCGTCAAAGCGGGCTGCCGGGGTTAACGCTTCACGCCAGCGGCACCGGACACCTATGCCGGAGCTGCCGGGGTTCCGCCGGGGTTGGGCGTTCCTTCGCGCATGTCGTGCCGTGACGTCCTGGGCGGCGTCTGCCACGCTAGGCCGGACGGTAGCGAGCGTGAACGGAGGCCACCGGGTGGCACGGCTGTCAGGATCTGCCGCACGTCGTTACGGCAAGGTTTTCGATGAGGTCGCGGCGGAGTACGACCGCCACCGCCCGGCTTATCCCGACGAACTCATCGACCAGGCTTGTCAGGTCGCAGGGATCGGGAGCGGTGATCACGTGCTTGAGGTCGGCTGCGGGAGTGGCCAGCTGACGCGCAGTCTTGCCGCCCGGGGCCTGCACGTCACCGCGATTGAACCAGGCACGAGCCTCATGGCCCTGGCCAGGCAGAACCTGGAAGGTGCCGGAGCGGTGAATTTTGTGAACGCGCCATTTGAGGATGCAGTGCTTCCCCGCGAGCCGGTCCAGGCCGTGTTCTGTGCGTCCGCGTTTCACTGGATTGACCCGAAGGTCAGCTGGCAGAAGGCCGCTGACATGCTTGTCCCCGGCGGAACGCTAGCTCTCGTGCAGTACTGCGGGATAGACGAGCCGCGCAGCAAGCAGGATCAGCAGGCAGTACTCGGCGCCATCGGAAGGGTCGCTCCGGACGTTGCCGCTGACTGGCCGGCCTACCGGGATCTCGACACCACGCTCGCTGGCATACAGCACCGCCGCGGCAATGTCTCGCAGGTATGGGCCTGGCTCGGCAGCTACGACATCGGACAGGATTATGCCGCCCGCTTGTTCGGTGATGTTCAGGTGGCAGTCATGCCACAGCTGATCGAGCACACTCCTGACGAACTCAGTGCTGTCATTCGCACTATGTCGTTTTACGCTCGGCTGTCACCGGACCAGCGTCACGCCCTTGACCGTGAGCTCGAGGGCATTTATGAGCGACTCGGGCGGCCGATTCGCGCTAGCGCGGTCGCGGCTCTCGTCACGGCCCGGCGCGCCACCGAAGAAGACGATCAGCGCTAGCGCCGGGCTGTCGCCGGAGCTACCCGGGCAACGACCCTCGGTCAAGGCCGAACGTACCTGGTGCCAGGCCACCCCGGATAGCGGGCTAGTAGTCTCGGCGGCATGGACCTGCCCCCCTTTACCCTCCTCGAGGTGCTGAGCCGGTGGCAGTTCGCGCCGGTGGTGACGGCCTTCGTCGTGGTGGCGGCGGGCCTTTACCTGTGGGGCGTGCTGCGCGTGCGGCGGCGTCACCCCGCGCGCCCGTGGCCGCTGCACCGGACCGCGCTGTTCCTGGGCGGCCTGGCCGTGGTAGTGATCGCCACCCAGAGCGGTATCGGCAGCTACGACGATGTGCTCTTCTACGACCACATGATCCAGCACCTGCTGCTGCTGATGGTCGCGCCGCCGCTGCTCGTAGTGGGCCAGCCGTTCACGCTGCTGCTGCACGCCAGCCGGAACCCGCTGCACACGTGGGCCAAGAAGACCCTGCGGTCCCGGGCCATGGCCGCGCTCACCTGGCCTCCGTTCGGGGTGGCGCTCTACGTCGGGGTCATCGTCGGCACGCATCTGACCGGGTTCATGAACCTGGTCATTTCCAACGAGACGGTGCACGACCTGGAACACGCCCTCTACCTGTTCTCCGGCTACCTGTACTTCCTGCCGCTGGTCGGGCGGGAACCGATCAGGTGGCGGGTCTCCTACCCGACCCGCATCTTCCTGCTGTTCATCGCCATGCCGGTCGACGCGTTCACCGGCCTGGTCCTCGGGTCCGAGGGCGGCAACCCGTTCCCTGGCCTGTCGCAGGGTCGTCCCGGCTGGGCACCGAGCCCGATCGACGACGTCCATATCGGCGGCGCGGTGATGTGGGTGGGGGGCGCAGGCATCATGTTCGGACTGGTCATGGCGGTGTTCTTTTCCTGGAGCCGGGAGGTGCGGGCGGATGGCGGCCTGGGCTGGCTGGAATCCGCGCGGCGCGCGAACTTCGCCACCCTGGTCAGCTCCCACGACGACGCGAACGCGGACGCCTCCGTGGCCGCGCGGTCCGCGCAGCCGGCCGCCGCGCCGCGGGTGTCGCGCCCGGCCGAGGACAACGTCGACGACGACGACGCTCTAGCCGCCTACAACGCCTTCCTGGCCCGGATTAATAAGCCCCGGACCGGTGAGCGCGACACGCCGTAGGGCTTTCTAAGCAAATCTAGGGTTCAGGCTAGATCAGGCCATAGAGTCCGATGCCATGGATCCGGTGCGCAATCCGTACGCCCCCGGCGCGGGGCAGCGGCCCCCCGAGCTCACCGGGCGCGACCGTGAAATCAGCCAGTTCGACGTGGTGCTGGAGCGGATCGCCCGCGGCCGGCCGGAACGGAGCATGGTGCTCACCGGCCTGCGCGGCGTGGGCAAGACGGTGCTGCTCAACACGTTCCGCTCGATGGCTATGCAGAAGCTCTGGGGGACCGGGAAGATCGAGGCCCGGCCGGACCAGTCGATCCGGCGGCCGGTCGCTGCCGCACTGCACATGGCCGTCCGGGAACTGGCCCCCCGGCATCGCGCCCCGGACCGGGTCGAGTACTTCCTCGGGGTGCTCAAGGCGTTCGCCCTGCGCGACCCCAAGGCCCCCAAGGGGACCTCGGTCACCGTCACGCTCGGCATCGACGTGCCCGCCCAGCGCGGCCGGGCGGACTCCGGGGACCTGGAGGTCGACCTCAACGAGCTGTTCGCCGAGGCCGCATCGGTGGCGGGCGACCTGGGCGTGGGCATCGCCTTGTTCGTCGACGAGATGCAGGACGTGCCCGCCGCCGACGTATCCGCGCTGTGCGCGGCCTGCCATGAGCTGTCCCAGACCGGCGGCCCGCTGATCGTGGTCGGCGCGGGCCTGCCGCACCTGCCCTCGGTGCTCTCGGCCAGCAAGAGCTATTCCGAGCGGCTGTTCCGGTACGCGCGGATCGACCGGCTCGAGCGGGAGGCCGCCGACCTGGCGCTGATCGCGCCGGCTCAGCGTGAGGACGTGACGTTCACCCAGGACGCGCTGGACGCCCTGTACCAGGCGGCCGACGGCTACCCGTACTTCGTCCAGGCCTACGGCAAGGTCACCTGGGACGTGGCCGCGGCCAGCCCGGTGACGGCGGCGGACGTCAGCGTGGCCGCGCCCGAGGCGGAGGGCGAGCTGGCCGTGGGGTTCTTCGGCAGCCGGTATGAGCGGGCCACGCCCGCGGAGCGGGAGTACATGCGGGCCATGGCCGCGACCGGTGACGACCCGGTGCCGACCTCCATCGTGGCCGACGAGCTCGGCCGCAAGCCGTCCAGCCTGTCGCCGGCCCGGGACGGGCTGATCAAGAAGGGGCTTATCTACAGCTCCGAGCGGGGGCTGATCGCCTTTACCGTCCCGCACTTCGGCAAGTTCCTGCGCTCCCAGCCGGTGTAGCCGATAGGTCTCTTGCCTCCTCTATCTGGCTATCGGGCCGTCTAGCAGAATCACTAGATTCGGCTAGAGAACGGCAGAGATCCGCGTGCCGGCTGGCCCGAGGACTTCGTCGGTGTCCGCGTCGAGGATCGCGGCGCGGATCGGGGGGCGGCGGGACTGCAGGTAGACGGCGAACACGATGTCGACCGGGCGGCCACCGGACATCCCCGGGTAGACCACGAACCGCCAGCAGCCCTCGCGCCAGATGTCGGCCGGGATGTCGGTTGTGATCTGGTCTGTGTACCTGCGCCACTGAGAGCTGGCACGCAGCGCACCCAGGGTCCGGCCGACCGGAAGCCGCCGCAGCTCGCAAGGCTCGGAGTAGCCGAGCCGCACCATGACCTCAGCCAATTCCGGCGACAGGAAGGCGATCAGGGCGAGCTCAAAGGCCAGCGCGGCCAGCCAGAGTTCAGCCTCGGCCGACGAGGCAGGCATGTGCAGCGGGGGCAGGCCCAGGGTGGCGACGGCCGCGGCGCAGAGCACCCCGGCCCGGGCGATGGTCCGCCAGCCGACCGGCGTCTCGCTCAGCTCACCGAAACAGCCGCAGCCCGAGTCCGGGCTGCGCTGACGCATCTCGTTCAGCGCGCCCACGGCAATGAGGAAGAACAGCGCGGTCCCGGTCCGCACGACCGTTGCGGGGAGGCTGGGATGCTGGCCGCCGAGCCGGCCCGCCGTGCCGAGCAAGCCCAGGCCCAGCAGCAGCTCGGCGACGGACATCATGACGGTGACCGGCCTGCGCAGCCGGGACGGAAGCAGCCGGGACGGGTCGGCGCGGCCGTGATCGGCGTGTGGCCGCAGGGATCGCCACACCTTGGCCGTGCACGCGCCCAGCAGCATGACCGCCAGCAGCGGTATCTGAACTTCCCTGATGGCGATCAGCATCACTCAGCCGCCGATCGTCATGGTGGCGTTGAAGCAGCCGACCTCCAGAGCACCGCCGAGCTCCACGAACGCGGCCATCGTCAGGTCGGCGATCCGGCCCTTGCGGGAGGTCCCGCAGGTGACACACCGATCGCAGAAGAGCCGGGCAGTTGCCCCGCAGCTGGTCACCGGGAGCAGACGGGTGCGCTCGGCGCAGTCGTTGCGCAGCAGCAGCAGGCTGCCCACCGACAGGTAGGGCAGCCGCACGCATCCCGGCCCGGTCGCGTGCGGATCGACCGCGTGCAGGTCCCCCGAGCACGAGGGCGGCACGGCGCCGGCGTGCTCGCAGCTGGTCTCCGGGTCCAGGGCCGGGTAGGCCAGCCCGAGCATGTTCTGCGGTTCCTCGCCTGGCTCGTGCCAGACCGCGGTCCCGCTGGCCGGATCCGGGACATGCCCGCTGACCATCGGTGCGGCCGGAGGGTGCCCGGCCCGGTAGGGCGGCTGGGACGTCGCCGGCACCAGGGCCTGGAGGTAGCCCTCGTGCCTCAGGCCGATCACGTCGATCAGGTAACCCGGCTCTTGCATGGGGAAGCGGACCTGGATCCGGCCGGTTGCCTCCGGGCCGATCAGCACGATCCGGCGCCCCTTGGCCGGTCCCTCGTCCACCAGCAGGCGGCCCGGCTCCTGCCGTTCGATGATCGTCCCGGTGACCCGGCCGATTTCGGCCCAGATCCGCTCGATCACCGGCTCGCCCGGGCGCCGCCGCCGCGCGATTGCGTGGTCGCCTTGCCGCAGAGCGGCGGGCGACACTGGTCCTCCGCGCCAGGCCTCGGCCGAGGCCGACAGCGGGAAGCGCTGCTCGCCCTGATCCGTGAGCAGAACCAGAATGTGCGGGCTGACGTCGAGGACCCGGCCCGTCACCGTATAGGCCAGGGTGGTGTACGTAACAGCTGAGCCGCCGATTTCGGGGGGTATAGAAGAAAAGCCGGAATTGTCCCGTATGCCAAGGACGGCAGCCCTCAGTCGCGAACGGCGGGCGAATCGGGCCGGACTGCCAGAGTCCGTGACATCGTCACACCAACGGGAAATCTCAGCCAATTGCCGCACTTGCCCTCCGTGGGATTGCACAGGCCTGGATACGACCCTGCTCGGCATGGACAGTTGCGTCAAGTCATTCGGACACCTTTGTCCTCCAGGCCACAGAGATACATCCCCGGTGGATAGCCGGGGCCGGCGCGCCGGCCCGTGGCTGGCCTGCGATTGCTCGCAAGCCTGAGCACTCTGCGTAGTCAGAGCGACTACTTTCAGTAAGGTGTTC
>JBAPYC010000671.1:0-2047 GCA_049284535.1 Streptosporangiaceae bacterium | reverse complement strand
ACGCCGGCCTGCTGGCGGTCCGCATCCTGGCCGCCGCGCAGACCCCCGAGGGTGCCGGGCTGCGGGCCCGGCTGGTCTCCTTCGCGGCGGACCTGTCCGCCCAGGCGCACGCCAAGGGCGCGGCCCTGCGCGAGCGCCGGGCCGGGGAGTCCGCCAGCTGACGGCGAGCAGGAATGGCTAGACGCGCGCGCCATTCCCCGGCAACCTAGGCAAAAGGGAAACCGGTCGAGGCGGCCCCAGCCGGGCAGGGTTGAGGCAGCAAGGAGGCGCGCATGAGCATCGGCGCCACGCTCTCCGCCGCCCGCCGCCGGGCCGGCCTGACCGTCGGCGACGTTAGCCACCTCACACGTGTCACAGAGCCCATCATCCTGGGTATAGAGACGGATGACTACGGGGCTTGCGGCGGTGACTTTTATGCCAGGGGGCATATCAGGGCCATCGCCCGCGCGGTGGGGGAGGATCCGGTGCCGCTGATCGACGAGTTCGACTCGTCCTGGCGTTCGGCCAAGGACATCACCGCCGCCGAGGCCTTCAAGCCCGGCATGCCGATCAGGAAGCGGGAACGGCGGCGGGTGCGCGGGGCCGCCCTGCTCGGCGTCCTGGTGCTGGCCGTGCTCGGGTTTGCCTGCTACAAGTTCGTGGCCAGCGCGGGCGGCGGCTCGCACCCGGCCGCGGTCACGGCCAGTCCCGCCGGGCACGCCAGCGTACGGGCGGCAAGTACCCCGGCCGTTCAGCCCACGAAGGCTCAGGCCAGTCCCTCGGCCACGGTCCCGGCTACCCCGGCACCACCCCCCGTGCGGACCCTGGCCCTGGCCAGCGTGACCGCGTTCGGCCCGGACGGAACGGCCGACGGCGACCACCCGGAGCTGGCCGCGCTGGCCACCGGCGGGAACCCGGGCCAGCCGTGGCTGAGTCATTGGTACGGCACGGCCGGTTTTGCCGGCACGAAAGACGGAACGGGCTTGCTGATCGACATGGGCCACGCCGAGACGATCACCTCGGTGAAGCTGTCCCTGGGCAGCAGCTCCGGCGCCGACCTCCAGCTCCGCGCCGGGAGCAAGCCGGTCCTGACCTGGCTGCCGCGGGTGGCCAGCGCCAAGGACGCCGGCGCTCACGTCCAGCTCCGCCCCGGCAGCCCAGTACACGTCCGCTACCTGCTGGTCTGGTTCACCCAGCTGCCGCCAGACAGCGCCGGCACCTACCAGGCCAGCATCTACAAGATCACCGTCCAGGGCCGCCGCTAGCCGCCGCGATAGCGGTCAACGAGCTGGGTATCGCGCCGTCCACCACGATCCTGACGGCGAACGCGCTGCGTTCGATGCTGGAGGGGGCGGTGATGATGGCCGTGCTAGAGCGGCACTACGAGGAGTATCCGGAGCTCCGCCCGACCCTAGGTGACCTGGCCGTCGCGTCGGCTGAGATCGATGGTCACCCACTCGCGCAGCAGCCTGAGCTGCTTCGCCGGTCAGCCGACCAAGTCCAGCGGCGGCATCCCGATGCGACGCCGGAAGACGTGGTGCTGTGGGCCGAGGCGGTCGACAGCTGTGCGACGGGCAAGATCGACCCGGCCAGCCAGATCGACCCAGCCAGCGCGCAGGGCGCGGCATGAACCGGACCGTCTTGCTGGACAACGAGGCAGTTCAGGCTCTTGGTGACCCGGCGCACCGCAAGCACCGTCGGGTGCTCGACGAGCTTGACATCGCGAGTAGACGCATCGTGCGAGGCCTCCCAGTCCGCGTTGGCGTGCCTACCACGGTCCGGGTGGAGGCAGGCTGGGACCGGACCGCTGCGGCCTGGGCGTTCGCCAACCAGCTGCGGATCGCCGATATCCCGCTGGACGCACGGCACGCCGACGCTGCGGCCAGCATCCGGAAGAGGGCCCAGGTGTCCGTGGCCGAGGCGCACCTCGGTGCCGCGATCCAGGGAGCCGAGGCGGATCACGTCACCGTGATCACCAGCGACCCGCGTGACATCCGGCGCGTCGATGTCGTTGCCATCTGACCGATCTACCATCGAGTCATGAGCGATGATTTCCCGGCGTTTGCCC
>JBAPYC010000670.1:0-8462 GCA_049284535.1 Streptosporangiaceae bacterium | reverse complement strand
CACGTTCGAGTGGCCGCTGTTCGCCGTGATGGGCGCCTTCTTCTGGGCCAAGACGATCCGCGACGAGTTCCAGGTGCGCAGCGATGCGCCCACGGCCGGAGCGCCCGGGCCCGTGGGCGCCGAAGCCGCGGCGGAGGCGCCGGATGCGCCCGGCGTGCCGGGCGTGCCCGTCCCGGCCGGCCGCGCATCCGGCGCTCCTGCGGAGCCCGCTGGCGCCACCGCCCAAGATGCCCACCTGGCCCGGCTCCATCAGGAGGTCAGACGCCACGGCCGCTGGCACGGCCTGCGCTGAGGGCCCCGGCTGATCCTCCGATGCCCATATCATGGGCGCTTGGAACAGCGGCGGGACCAGGGGAGGGATCGTGGCGGGCGGTCATCAGCTCCGGCTGTACAACTCGCTGGGCCGGCGGACGGAGGACTTCACCCCGTCGGCCGAAGTCACCGGCATGTACAGCTGTGGCCCGACCGTGTACGCGTTCCCGCACCTGGGCAACATGCGCCCATACGTGTTCGCCGACACGCTGCGCCGCGCCTTCCGCTGGAAGGGCATCGCGGCCCGGCACATCGTCAACATCACCGATGTCGGGCACGCCGTCGCGGACACCGACACCGGTGAGGACAAGCTCGAGGTCGCGGCGGCCAAGGAGCGCCGTTCGGTACTGGACATCGCCGCGTTCTACACCGACGTCTACTTCACCGACATCGCGGCACTGAACATCCTGCCCGCCGATGAGTACCCGCGGGCCAGCGCCTACGTCGAGCAGATGATCGAGTTCGCGGCCAAGCTGGACAAAGACGGCTACACCTACCAGCTGCCGTCGGGTCTGTACTTCGACACCTCCAAGGACCCCGGTTACGGCGAGCTGGCCCAGATGAACACCGAAGGCCAGCAGGAGGCGGCCCGGCTGGAGCACGTGGAGGGCCGCCGCCGCAAGACCGACTTCGCGCTGTGGCGGGCCGAGGAACCCGGCAAGCGCCGGGTGCTGCGCTGGGACTCGCCCTGGGGCTGGGGCGCGCCCGGCTGGCACCTGGAGTGCTCGGTCATGAGCATGGCCCTGCTGGGCCCGCACTTCGACCTGCACACCGGCGGCGTCGACCACCGCGAGCTGCACCACGTCAACGAGATAGCGCAGAGCCAGGCCTTCCTCGGCGACGGGAAGCCGTGGGTGCGGTACTGGCTGCACAACGAGTACCTCCAGCTGGGCGACAAGAAGATGGCCAAGTCCGCGGGCGGCGCGCCCCGGCTGGCCGACCTGACCGAGGCCGGCTACCACCCGATGGCCTACCGGCTGTTCCTGCTGGGCGGGCACTACCGCAGTCAGCTCGACTTCACCACCGCCGCGGTGGATGCGGCCCAGGCCACGCTGCGCCGCCTGGTCGCCCGGGTCCAGCCGCTGCGTCCGCTGCCCGCCATCAAGACCCTGGCCGAAGCCCAGGCCGCCACGGCAGATGACCCCGCCGCCCAGCGTCTGCTGGACACCATCGACGCGGCCATCGCCGCCGACCTGAGCACCCCGAAGATCCTGGCCACCCTGCAGGACGCGCTGCGCGAGCCCGGGCTGACTCCTGATGGCCAGCGCGCGGTCGTGGCCGCCGCCGACGCCCTGCTGGGCCTCGGCCTGGCCAGCCTGGAACCCGCCGACCTGGAGCAGCACCGCCGCCCGGCGCAGGACCTGTCCGCCGAGGAACGGGACGCCATCGAGGACCTGGTCGCCGACCGGACCAAGGCCCGGCAGGACAAGGACTGGGCCCGCGCCGACCAGATCCGTGCTCAGCTCGACGAGCTCGGCGTCCAGGTCACCGACACCCCAGACGGCCCGGTCTGGCAGCTCCGCTGACAGCAGCTACCCCGCCGCTGTCTTCCGGTGAGTCGCAGTAGCTGCGGCAAAACACGATGGCGCGGGCGGCGCCGGCCAGTGATGATGGGGGCATGGGGACTTCGGCGGATGCCGGTGACCTGCCATCCGCGCCGGGAAACACACCGTTCCTGCCTGAGCCGACCGGTCGGTGCCCGGTCGGCACCACGTCCTTGTACCTGAAAGACGTCTCCCGTCCCGATCCCTGGGTCTCGGGCGTGAGCGCACGAGAGCTGATGATCTCCCTGTGGTACCCGGCGACGTCGTCGGACGGCCGGCGAGCCCAGTACATGACGCCAGCGGAGTCCGAACTCCAGCTCACGAGCAGGGGCATCACCGACGTCCCGCAGGACACGCTGAGCACGGTCCAGGTCAACGCGGTCAGCAACGCCATACCGGCCGGGCGGCAGCGCGCCCTGCCCCTGGTGGTGCTCTCACCTGGCTTCACCAACTCCCGCAGCGTGCTCACCGCACTGGCCGAGGACCTGGCCAGTCACGGCTATGTCGTGGCCGGAGTCGATCACACGTACGAGAGCATCGCCACGGCCTTTCCCGACGGGCGGGTCACCACCTGCCTGGCCCGTGAGACACGTCACCGGGGCTCGGGGTTCTGGGAAAAGGTGGTGGCAGGCCGGGCCGCCGACGTCTCCTTCGTGCTCAATGAACTGACCGGTTCGCACCCGGCATGGCCGGGCGCCGGGCTGATCGACCCGTCCCGGATAGCGATGGCCGGCCACTCCATCGGCGGCGCGGCCGCCATCGCCGCCATGCTGGCCGACTCCCGCATCTGCGCGGGCATCGACATGGACGGCGCCACTGCCGCCGCGATCCCGGATGAGGGCCTGTCACGGCCGTTTCTCTTCCTGGGCAAGCAGTCCAACTACACCCCGGGAGGCGGAGGTGCGGTGACCACCTGGGAGCACGACTGGGAACTCCTGACCGGGTGGAAGCGATGGCTGGTGGTGGCCGGCGCGATCCACGCTTCCTTCACCGACCTCGCGCTGCTGGCCGATCAGAGCGGCATCGATATCGGCGCCACCCTGCCCGGAGCCCGGTCCCTGGACATCACCCGCGCCTACGTCCGGGCCTTCGTCGACGAGCATCTGCGGAACGAGCCGCAACCCCTGCTGGACCGGCCGTCGCGTCGCTACCCCGAAGTCACGTTCTGTTCCCCGGAGCCCACGCCGGGATCCTCATCCGCCTAGAGCGGAACGGCCCGCCGCCGCCCACGCCGAACCAGCCCGCCGCCTGCGCCTACACGCCGCAGCTGTTGTTCCATCCGCGTTAATTGTTGGCCTCGGTGCCCCGGGTCGACCACGATGGGATCATCATGTCCCGCTACACCCCAGAAACCCCCGCCGCCACTGCCACGAAGCTGGCCACCGCCGGCCGCGTGTCCTCCGCACGCCAGGCCACGCACAGCGAGGCCGGCGGCACCCCGCGGGCGGGCACGAACGTGATCCCGGGCCGCTGGCTGAACGCCTCGGACGACTCCGGGCACAGGCTGATGCCCCGCCCGGCCGCGACGTGCTCCCGCCACTCCTCGATGGTCCTGGCCTCTGCGCCAATAATCGGCCCGGTAACCGGCAGGGCGCCGTCCGGCCGCGGAACCCCTAGCCGCGGAACCCCCAGCCAATCGTCCCGCCAGGCTCGCGGATCGCACCCATCCGCCGCGAGCGGCGCCGCGACCCACGGCAGGCCGGCCACGTCGGCCATGTCCAGCACCGGACGGCGGGCCAGCGGGTGCCCGGAAGCCAGCACGAACACCCGCGGTTCAGTGCCCACGACCTTCAGCGCCAGCCCAGGCGCCGCGACCGGCGGCCGCGCCACGGCCACATCGCTGCCGTGATCGAGCAGCCCGGCCGCCGGAGCGGTCATGTCGTAGGACACCAGCCGCACGGTCACGCCCGGGCAGCTTGTCGAGAACGCGGTGAGCACGGCGGTCCGCAGCACCCCGCCCGTGGCCGCCTGCAATCCCACCGTCAGCGTCCCGGCCACGGCCACCGCGGCGTTCCTCGCCGCCACCACCCCGCGATCCAGGCCGGCCAGGACCGAACGCGCCGACTCCAGGAACACCGCCCCGGCCGGCGTCAGCTCGACCCCGCGCGAGCCGCGGCGCAGCAGCTCCACGCCGAGCTCGTCCTCCAGCTGACGGACCTGCGTGCTCAGCACCTGCTGCGAAACCCGCACCTGCCGGGCCGCGGCGGTGAAACCGGCGTTCTCGGCCACGGCCACGAAATACCGCAGGTGCCGCAGCTCAATCTTCGGGGTGTTCATCGAGGGCACAATCCTAACCATCGCGCCAATCCGGCCACGGGGGACAAACTAAGCCAAGGGAGGCATAACAACATATGAGCGACAGCAACGACGCGCCCGGAGGCGACGCGCCCGGGGCGAGCGCCAGCGGCGGCGGGGGCCGCCTGGCCCAGATAATCGCGACCCGCGGCGGCCTGGCCCCGCCCGAGGACCCGTTCGTGATCGAGCACCGCGAGGCCCTGATCTACATGCTGTGCGAGGCCGCCGAGCTCGAGCACGGCATCATGTGCCAGTACCTGTACGCCGCGTTCACGCTGAAGCAGACCGAGGCCGAGGGCCTCACGAAAGCGGAAGCAGCAGCCGCCCAGTCCTGGCGCAAGCGGATCAGCCACGTCGCCGCGCAGGAGATGCTGCATCTGTCGCTGGTCCAGAACCTGCTGTCGGCCATCGGCGCTGCCCCGCACCTGTCCCGGCCGAACTTCCCGCAGCCCGCTAACCACTACCCGGCTCCCGTGAACCTGGCCCTGATTCCGTTCGGCGAGACGGCCCTGCGCCACTTCATGTTCCTGGAGCGGCCCGAGGGCATGGACCTGTCCGACCCGGTCGGGGCGACCGCCTTGCACCGGGCCGCGCCCGCCATGGCCGAGGGTGAAATCGTCCCGCGCCCTCAGGACTTCGCCACGGTCGGCCACCTGTACCGGTCCATCGAGGCCGGGATCAAGCACCTGTGCGAGAAGTTCGGCGAGGAGTGGCTGTTCGTCGGGCCGCCGCGGGCCCAGGCCACCGAGCGGTACTTCCGCTGGCCCGAGCTGGTCCCGGTGACCGACGCGGCCTCGGCCCAGCGCGCCATCGACGAGATCCTGGAGCAGGGCGAGGGCCTGCGCGGGCGCTGGCAGACCGCCCACTTCGGCCAGTTCGTCGCCATCCTGGACGAGTACATGCAGCTCACCGAAGCCAACCCGGCCTTCGACCCGGTCCGCCCCGCTATCCCGGTCAACGTGCGCCCGGCCGAACGTGACCTGGACATCGCCCTGGTCACCGACCCGGTCACGCGCCGGGTGATGGACATGTTCAACGTGTGCTACGAGGTCCTGCTGCAGCTCCTGCAGCGTTTCTTCGCGCACACCGAAGAGACCGACGCCCAGCTCCAGGCGCTGGCCGACGCGAGCGTGGCGATGATGCTGCAGGCCATCCGGCCGCTCGGCGACCTGGTCACCCAGCTGCCCGCGGGCCCGGAGTACCCCGGCCGCACGGTCGGCCCGAGCTTCGAGCTGTTCTACGAGAGCGACTACGTGCTGCCGCACCGCGTGGCCGCCTGGGTCCTGCTGACCGAGCGCATCCGCGAGGCCGCCGCCTACTGCGAGCCGGGCGCGCCCTGCGACCCCGAGGTCACCGAGGCGCTGGCCACGACCAGGGCCAACCTGAACGCCATCGCCGACTCGCTCGCCGCCCACCTCCCCGCCCGGGGCGACGCGCTGTCGGCTGCTGGCGGCCCGGCGTCAGCTGGCGACCGCGACACCCTGCTGGCCCGAGCCACCGACTATTACCGAACGGGCCGGGTTCCCAGCGATCGCCCCGATGACCCGGCGGTCTCCGGCGTCACCGCCCTCCTGGCCTCCGCCTACCAGCTGACCCAAACCAGCGCCGGCGACCAGCGGACCCTGTCCCGCCTGGTCAACAGCGTCCTGCGACCACTGAGCGCCCTCCCTCACAGCGAACCCCCTCAGTCACAGCCCCCACCATCACTTAGCGACCTCGCCACCTCCGCGACTGACCTGCGCGTCCAGCTCGGGACCCAGGCCCCGCCCGGCCTGCTCGAGGCGGTCGCGGCCCTGCAGCGGCTGGCCGTGCGCCAGGCCGTCCCGGGGGAGCGGGCCGGAGTTATCACCGGCTTCGAGCAGCAGATGCGCGCCCTCCCGCCGGTCATCACCACCGCCACCAACGGCCCTTACCTGGTCACCAACGCCGGCGTGGTGCGCGACCACCTGGGTCAGCCGATGGCCGTGCCGCCCCAGCTGGCTCTGTGCCGCTGCGGGGCCTCCGCGCTCAAGCCGTTCTGCGACGGGAGCCATGCGGACAACGGCTTCAGCGGCGACAAGGACCCCAAGCGGGTGCCGGATCAGCGCGACACGTACCCGGGGGAGCAGGTCACGGTGTTCGACAACCGCGGCATCTGCCAGCACTCCGGGTTCTGTACCGACCGGCTGCCGACCGCCTTCCGCACCAATGCCGAACCGTTCGTGGCCCCCAGCGGCGGCCGGATGGATGAGATCGTGCGGGCCGTGCGGGACTGCCCCTCCGGCGCGCTGAGCCTGGCCTTCGACGGCACCGAAGCCCGCGACCTGGCCGACTGGCACGACCAGCGCGAGCGCGGGATCACCGTCTCCCTGGACGGTCCCTACCGGGTGACCGGCGGCATCGCGCTGACCGTCCCGGACGGCGCCAACGGCAGTGACGGTACTGACGAGCCCAGGGCCGCGGGCTCCTCCCGCGAGCACTTCGCGCTCTGCCGCTGCGGTCACTCGCAGAACAAGCCGTTCTGCAGTGGCATGCACTGGTATGTGGGGTTCCGGGATCCGGTCCGCCCGTTCGGCTCGGAACCGACCCTGTTCGACTGGGCCGGCGGCCTGCCCGGCCTGACCCGGATGACCCGGTTCCTGTACGAGACGCACGTGCCCGCCGACGACCTGCTGGCGCCGCTGTTCGCCGGCATGCCGCCCGGCTACGCCGAGCAGGAGGCGGCGGTCATGGCCGCGGCCTTCGCAGGTCCGCCGCCATCCCCGCTGCTAGCCCCGGGGGCCGCCGGCTTTACCCGGCCGCAGTTCACCGAGGACCAGCGCGCCCGCTGGGTCACGCTGGCGACCGCGTCCGTGCAGGACGCGGGCCTGCCCGCCGACCCGGAGTTCCGCGCCGCGCTCGCCTCCTACCTGGACTGGGTATCCCGTGCCGAGTCCGGCGCCGCGGTGCCGGACTGGGACTGGGGGCCGTCCGGCCCGCCGTCCGAGGAGGCCGGGGCGACCGCGACCGAGACCGGGCCCGACGTCACGCTGCCCGGGCCGGACGAGGTGGTCAGCTTCGCCTCCCACATCAAGCCGCTGTTCCGGGAGAGCGACCGCAGGTCCATGTCCTTTGCCTTCGACCTGTGGTCCGCGGACGACGTCCGGACCCACGCCGGCGGCATCTTGTCCCGGCTGCAGGACGGCACCATGCCCTGCGACGGCGCCTGGCCCGCGGACCGCACCGAGGTGTTCCGCCGCTGGACCGAGACCGGCTGCCAGCCCTGAGGGCACACCACGTTCCGTAGTTACTCATTTACTGCAGAGCAGCATCTGGGACGCGCAATCGTAATCAGGTGATCTGTCTGACTCCTCCTGTCTTCCGTATACCAGCTGGCATACTTTCCACGTTCCATGGCGAACCGCAACGAACCATGGCGAACCAGCTCGCAGGACGGACGGAGCACAGGACATGATCCTTAAAAGAACAGCCCGGCTATCAGCCGGGATCGTGCTGGGGGTGGCGGCGGCTGTGACCCCGCTGGCCGCCCTCGCCGGCCCGGCCTCGGCGGCCACCCCAGGCCCGAATACGCCCGAGAAGGTGGCGTCAGGCATCACGGCAGCGCAGCTGAAGGGGGCGACCGTCTTCGGCGACACTCCCGGCGACACCCCCGAGACGGTGTCGTTCATCCTGCGCGAGCGGAACCTCCCCGCCCTCGAGTCCCAGGTCACCCACGGCGTCCGGCACTACCTGTCGGTCAGCCAGTTCGCTGGCGCCTACGGCCAGTCCCTGGCCGTCATCTCGACGCTGACCAGCTACCTGGCGAGC
This sequence comes from Streptosporangiaceae bacterium, assembly GCA_049284535.1. Classification (GTDB taxonomy): domain Bacteria; phylum Actinomycetota; class Actinomycetes; order Streptosporangiales; family Streptosporangiaceae; genus Palsa-504. The sequence goes on along the minus strand of JBAPYC010000670.1, from coordinate 525 downwards.
TTCGGCATCAAGTCCGACGTGTACGCCGACGGCGTCGACGTCTCCACCACCGGCACGGCGGCCGAATACAACAAGGCCCTGTCCATCACGCAGAAGCAGTACGACGTGCCCGCACGGCCCGGTCAGCACGGCCAGCCCGGGGTCCGGGCCCAAAATGGCATCCATGGCAACGTCAACTCCCCGCTGCTGCCGTACCGGCTCTCGCACTACGTCCTGGCCATCCTGGGACTCACCAACTACAGCCCGTACTCCAGCCCGGCGACGCACATCAACACCGCCGTGACCAAGCCCAAGCAGGGCAACTCCAACGCCTGCCTGGCGCTGACCGGCCTGCCGAACGCCTGCAACCTGCCGTCGGACTTCGCCTCGGATTACGACCTGAACGGGCTATACCACAAGGGCGCGACGGGCAAGGGCCAGACCCTGGCCGTGGTCTCACTGGCCGCGGTGGACCCGGACGGGCCGCAGTACTTCTGGTCCAACGTCGCGCACGTGGACCGCACCGGCAGCTACACCGTCCAGAAC
>JBAPYC010000669.1:0-2550 GCA_049284535.1 Streptosporangiaceae bacterium | reverse complement strand
GTGCCGCGTGCCTCCAGCACCTGCGCCAGAGACGGGCGCGCGTCGAGGTCGATGCCGAGCGCCGCGGCGTCCGCGGGCGTGAAGCCGGGCTGCGGGAGGCCGAGCGGGTGATACGGCATCGGCTTATCGAGAATCATGTAACCGGCCCACCTGTCGGTGGCGAGGACAAGGTGGCGCAGCGTCTCTACGAAGGACCATTCGCCGTCGACCTGCTGGTGCAGGGCAGGTTCGGGTAGCCGTCCGGCGCGGGCGACGGTCCCGTCCCACAGGCGCTCGATCGTGTCCCACATCGCACGGTAGTCGTCGGCTGTCCGCTTCTGTCTGAGCTGGACGCGTTCGGGGTGCCGCCGGTCGAGCTCGCCCTCCACGAATGCCGTGACATCGACGTCGTTGACGACGAGGTTGCCGACGAGCCCGGACAGGCTGACGTCAACGAGCCAGGAGTCAGTGATCTTGACCTGGCGCAGGTCACAGTCCCGGAAGTTCGCGCCGGTGAAGTCAGCGCCCATGAAGCTGGCACCGCGAAATGCGCCGGTGCCGTCGCCGTCAGCTGCCACCGCGCTATTGTCCCCAATCGGCCGGAGGCCTACAACCGCCGCTGCCCTGAAGCCGGCTGGATCGAATCGGGCGGCGGGTTTCGGCCTATGAGCCATCCGAGCCTGCGGTCACCACGGCCTGCCGGAGCCGGATGATGACCGTATGGCCGCGCGGGGCGACTGGGGTGAGCCAATAAGTTTGGCCATCTGCGATATCTGACCGCGTGCAGATGAACTGGCTGGTCACGACCAGCGCCGACGCGGGATACGGCACGCAGGCCCGCACCCCCGTGCGCTCGGCCTGGACCAGGAAGCCGGTGATGTCGGGCCAGGAGAGGTAGTTGAACCGCAAGACGATCATCCGCCCGCCCGCGCGCGCGGCGAGCGCGGCGACGGCGCCGGGCAGTGCGGGGTCGGTGTCCGGACCGCTGCCGAGGTTGGCCGGATCGCTGCTGCTCGTGCTGGTTTGCGTTTCCGGTGCCACCGCGAGGGCGGTGAGCGCGAGCACCACCGCACCGATGGCCGCGGTGGCACCCAGCCGCGACGGCAGCGCTTCGACCACGCCCAGCACGATGACGAGCAGCACCAGCACCGGAGCCGACCAGTAGAAATACCCGATGTAGTGCTTAGAGATCTTGTCGATCCCGGTCATGGCGTAGTAGAGGAACGCCAGCGATGACACCGCGTCGATGGCGAGCAGGGCGACCAGGAACCGGCGCAGCTGGACCCGGACGAGCCACCTGGTAACCGCCGCGGCGACCGCGTATCCCGCTATCAGGACCGCCCATGCGTACCGGTGCGGCCACCAGTACCACAGCGCGTACTGCGCCGCCGCCGAAAGGCTGTGGCCGCCCTTCTTCGGCGATGACACGTACGCCAGGTAGGCACCGAACTGGCCTGGCCAGTGCAGCACCAGGTCCACGATGATCGGGAAGGCGAAAATCGCGCTGATAACCGCCACGGGAACCCACACCCGCCGCTGCGTGACGAAGGACCGCACCGCGGCGCCAAGGCTGTGCCGCCGCGGCCATAGGGCTGCAACAAGCACGGCGAAACAGATCACCGGCACGAAGAACAGGAAGCACACATGCCCGTGAATGAGGAACCAGCCGGTCAGCGCCATTATCCACGCGTCCCGGGCGCGCCCCGCCGCCACCGACGCTGCCGCCACGAGGAATGCGATGTACGCCGGCACGTACATGTACGGCATCCAGTCTGAGCTAAGCACGGCTGGATGCAGGGAAGCGACGGCCACCACGGCCGCGAAGCAGGCCGCCGCACCGCGCAGCGACCCGGTCCAGCCATAACCCACACCGACGGCGAGCGCGAGGAGCGTGGCGCTCAGCGCGTAGGCCGCGAGCAACTGGCCATTCCATGCGGACGGAACGACGTGCAGCCACGCCCAGAAGAGGGATTCGCCTGCCGCCTGGACGTACAGGTACGCGGGCCCGGGATGGTGGAAGTTGTCGCGGGAGTAGTTTCCGACCAGCAGCGTGAAATGCCGTGCCTGCTCGATGAGGATAGAGTTCGCGCCCATGTCCGCGTCCTCATAGAGCCGGGTGGTGAACAGGAACCGGTTACGGACGCACAGCAGCGCGACCAGCGCCACAGCCGACGCCGCCACCACCTGCCATGTACGGAGCCGGCCTGCGCTGGCCGGCGCAGGACCGGTTCCGTACATGGCAGGGACCGCCGTTTCACGCTTCTCGCTCATGCTCACCGGGCGCTCCCCCCTTATAGGAGGACGCTACTGGGCAGGTCCCTGTTTCTGGACCGCTACTACGATATGCACCCGGCTAGCTCGGGGCCGGATGGACGAATGGGCACGCTAGTGCCGCCAGGCGATCAGCTGCCGCCGGCTCGGGAGGCAGGCACGCAGGCGGGATCCCGCGCGGGCTGGACGCAACTGCGGACACCGCGCCTTTGCCAGTTCCAGACGGGTGCGAGCGACGACTCCTGGGCCAGCACCCGCACGATCGTCCGCAACTGGGCTTGGTACAGGCCGCCGGCGGCG
>JBAPYC010000668.1:0-3346 GCA_049284535.1 Streptosporangiaceae bacterium | reverse complement strand
GTCCCCGGGCACCCGTGCCTCGACTCGGTCGACCCAGCCGACGTGGTGGCAGCGGTCCGCGCGCTCGGCGGACGGAGCCACACGGACCACGCGCCCGTTCCGAATCAGCTCAATGCGCGGCTCGGGGCGGAGGTGCGCCGATGAGGGTGTTGATCTGGCACCTGCACGGGTCCTGGCTGACCAGCTTCGTGCAGGGCCCGCACGAGTACCTGGTGCCGGTCACCCCGTCCCGCGGGCCGTTCGGCCTGGGCCGGGCCAAGACCTGGGACTGGCCTGCCAGCGTGGTCGAGGTCACCCCGGAGCAGCTGCGCGACGAGCCGGTCGACGTGGTCGTGCTGCAGCGGCCGGAGGAACGGGCGCTGGCTGCTGCCTGGCTCGGCCGGGTGCCGGGACGAGACATACCCGCGGTCTACGTCGAGCACGACGCCCCGACCGGGCCGGCCGCGGGCACCCGGCATCCGCTGGCCGGCGCCGAGAACATCCCGATCGTGCACGTCACCCGGTTCAACGCCGCCTACTGGGACTGCGGCCGGTCTTCGGTCACGGTCATCGAGCACGGCCTGCCCGACCTCGGCGCGCGCTGGACCGGCGAGGTGAACCGGGCCGCGGTGGTCATCAACGACCCGGTCAGCCGGGGCCGCACGGTGGGCGCCGACCTGCTGCCCGGGTTCGCCCGGCACGCGCCCCTCGACCTGTTCGGCATGCGGGTCACCGGGACCGCCCTCGCGCTGGGCATCGCCGCCGAGCGGTGCCGCGAGTGGGAGGACCTGTCTCAAGACCAGCTGCACGAGGAACTGCCGCGGCGCCGGATCTACGTACACCCGTTCCGCTGGACGTCGCTCGGGCTGTCGCTGATCGAGGCCATGTTCCTCGGGATGCCGGTGGTGGTGCTGGCCGCCACCGAGGCGCCGCGGGCGGTGCCGTCGGCTGCCGGGGCCATCTCCACCGATGTCGCCGAGTTGCACGCCGCCGTCGGCCGTTTCACCCGTGACCGGGAGGCGGCCCGCGCCGCCGGCCAGGCAGCCCGGGAGGCGGCCCGGGCCAAGTACGGACTTGAGCGGTTCTTGCGCGAGTGGGACCAGCTACTGAAGGAGGTTCGCGAATGAGAATCGCCATGGTGTCCGAACATGCCGATCCCACGGCGGCCGTGGGCGGCACCGACGCCGGCGGGCAGAACGTGCACGTCGGCGCCCTGTCAGCCGCTCTCGCCGCCCGCGGTCACACGGTGACCGTTTACACCCGGCTGACCGACCCCGGCGCGCCGCGCAGCACCGGGCTCAGTCCGGGTGTCACCGTGCGGCGGCTGCCCGCCGGGCCGGCCACGCCGCTGCCCAAGGACGAGCTGCTCCCGTTCATGCCGGAGCTGGGCGACCGGCTGGCCCGGCTGTGGCGGCAGGACCCGCCCGATATCGCCCACGCCCACTTCTGGATGTCTGGCCTGGCCGCGCTGAGCGGCGCGGCCGGCCTGCCCGTCCCGGTCGTGCAGACCTTTCACGCGCTGGGCGTGGTGAAGGCCCGCTTCCAGGGCGCCGCCGATCCCAGCCCGGCTAGCCGGATCGAGTCCGAGCGCCGCGTCGCCCGGTCCTGTGACCAGGTCATCGCCACCTGCCGGGACGAGGTCAGCGAGCTGACCCGGATGGGTGTTTCCAGCCGGCAGCTCTCCGTCGTGCCCTGCGGCGTGGACACCGGCTCATTCACGCCGGACGGGCCGGCCGCTGCCCGCGGCGGGCGGGACCGCCCCCGGCTGCTGGCCCTGGGCCGGCTGGTCGAGCGCAAGGGCGTCATGACCGCCATCGCCGCACTGGCCCAGCTGCCCGAAGCCGAACTGGTGGTGGCGGGCGGCCCGGACCAGCGAGAACTGGACGGCAACCGCGACTACCAGGCCCTGCGGGCGGCGGCGGAGCGGCACGGGGTCGCCGACCGGGTGATCTTCACCGGCGGCGTCGCCCGGTCCGCCGTGCCCGCCCTGATCCGCTCGGCCGACGTCGTGGTCTGCGTACCCTGGTATGAGCCGTTCGGCATCGTCCCCTTGGAGGCGATGGCCTGCGGCGTCCCGGTGGTGGCGAGCGCGGTCGGCGGCCTGGCCGACACCGTCGCCGACCAGCGGACCGGCCTGCTCGTCCCGGCGCGGGACCCGTGGGCGCTGGCCCGCGCCGCGGGCGAGCTGCTGGACAATCCGGGAAAACGGGCCGCCTACGGCGCCGCCGGGGTGCAAAGAGCGAGCCAGCGCTACTCCTGGCAACGCGTCGCGGCCCAGACCGAGGCGGTCTACCGGTCGCTGGCCGCGGGCAGCCACCGGACCGCCCTGTCGACTGCCGGACGGCTGGCAACCAGCAACGGGGCACGGGCGGACGGCCGGACGCTGACGGCGGGGGCCTCATGAGCGCTCCCGCTGAGATCAGGGCTGCCCAGCTGACTCTGCACGTCGAGCAGCTCATTGAGGCGCTCCGCAGCCCGCTGACCCGGCTGGAGACCGCGCGGGACTGGGGCCGGCGGCTGGCCGGACCCCTGCTGGCGGGCCAGCGCCTGCTGGTAGCGGGCAACGGCGGCAGCGCCGCCGAGGCCCAGCACCTCACGGCCGAGCTCGTCGGCCGTTACGTCGACGAGCGGCCGCCGCTGTCGGCCATCGCGCTGCATGCGGAGACCTCCAGCCTGACCGCCATCGGCAACGACTACGGAGCGGGCGAGGCCTACGCCCGTCAGGTCGCGGCGCACGGGCGGGAGGGGGACATCGTGTTGCTGCTGTCGGCCAGCGGCCGCAGCCCCAACGTGCTCGCCGCCGGCGAACGGGCCCGGGCCCTCGGCCTGACCGTCTGGGCGATGACCGGCCCCGGGCCAAACCCCCTAGCAGAGCTGGCCGACGACGCTATCTGCGTGGCCGGGGCCGACACGGCCGTCGTGCAGGAGGTTCACCTGGTCGCCATCCACACTTTGTGCGACGCCCTCGACGCGCGGATCGCGGAGGTGACGGGTTTATGAGCGCCACCGGACCGCTTGTCGTGGTGGGCGACGCCCTGCTCGACTGCGATATCGACGGGCAGGTTAGCCGGCTGTGCCCGGACGCGCCGGCCCCGGTCCTCGAGAACCCAATGCCGGCCTGGCGCCCGGGCGGGGCCGCGCTGGCCGCGCTGCTCGCCGCGGCCGAGGATGTCCCCGTGGTGCTGGTCGCGCCGCTTGGCGACGACGAGGCCAGCGCTACCGTCCGCGTCCTGCTTGAGCCGCACGTCACCGTGATCAGCCTGCCGCTGACCGGGCCGCTGGCGGAGAAGACCCGGTTCCGTACGGGCGCCCGGACCCTGTTGCGGGTCGACCGGGGCGACGGCCGGGCCGGGCTGGTGTCCGGGGC
>JBAPYC010000667.1:0-1544 GCA_049284535.1 Streptosporangiaceae bacterium | reverse complement strand
GAGCAACATCTACGCGAAGTGCGGCCTGCCAGGACGTCAGCAGCTGCGGCGCTTCGTCGAGCAGTGGCGCCAGCCCGCCGCTATCTGACCGGTACGGCGCGACGCTAGCTGCCGCGCCGTACCGGTGACAGGGCCGGCGTCGCCGTCAGGGGGCGGTGACGCCGCACAGGTTGGCCAGGACGTCGCTGCCCTTGTGCACGGGGATGGCCCAGGTCTGAAGGCCGACTATCCCGTCCGCGGAGATCTTGGCCTCGCCCTGCGCGCCCCGGACAGCGGTGGCCGTTTCGGGCCCGTAGATGCCGTCGACCTTGAGTACCGGATCAGTCTTCGGTGTGAACACGCCCCGGCCCTCGTTCAGTGCCGTCTGCAGCTTCTCGACCGCCGAACCTTGCGATCCCTGCGCCAGCGTCGGCGGTTCCGCACGGTCGCCGCCGAGCGCGCCCCAGGTCGCCGGGCCGACAATCCCGTCGACGCTCAGGTGGCTGTCGCGCTGGAAGGTCTCGACCGCGGTCTTGGTCACCGGGCCGAAGTCGCCGTCGATCTGGCTGTAGGTCAGGGTCCGGTGAACCAGAAGGTACTGTGCCCAGCGGACCGTGGGACCGGTCGCACCTTCGGCGATGGTCGGGGGGGTAGCCATTCACGTCTCCGATCGTCATTGACGGACGTCCAGACTGCTGATCCGCAGCCCATCTCTATGCACAAGTGCCCGGGCCCACGATCTGATACACCTGCGACCTAACCGGACCCATCCAGTCCGGTTCCGCCGTGTCTGGGCCGCCCCCGTCCGGTGGCTCAGCCGTTGCGGGACAGGCTCGGACCGGATCCGCCGCTGTGGACAGTGTTGCTGTGCACCGTGCTCGAGCCGGAACTATGGCCTGATCCGCTCACGGCGCTGCCGGATCCGGGGCCGCCGGATCCGTGGCCGCCGGGCCGGGGGACGGACACAGGCCCGGGCGGCAGGCTCACGCAGCTCGGCGCCGGAGACGATGTCAGCCTGGATGCCGTCTCGGAGATCACCTCGCGGCCATGCGTGGTGGTCTGCGCGGCTACCACGAGGATGTCCCCGGCTGGGATGCCCCGTGCGTTGACCGTGATGGAGCCGTCGCGCGAAGAGGTTCCCTGCACCCGGATCTGGCCCTTGGGTGGTGAGACCGCGGGGGCCGGCAGCGAGCTGAGGGCTGGGCAGCCGGGCCGGACCGGCACCACGACCACGTTGTCGCGCAGATGACGCAGCTGGGCGTTGACCGGCGCTATCCCGGTTGCCTGGTAGACCGCGAGGGTGGTCGTGCCGTCGGGGTTAGTGGTCAGCGCGTAGGCCGGGGTTCCGCCGTCAGCCACCAGGGCGCCGGCGGTGGCCGCGACGGCGAGGCAGCCTGTGCCAGCAGCCAGCAGCGCCCGGCGCGATGCGATGTGCCGCTGCGGTGCCGCAGGCGGCCTGGTGTGGGCCAGCGCCGGTCCGTGCTCCCGCATCAGATCGGTGTAGAGCTGGTCTGCGAACTTAGTCATTCCTGTCACCCCTTGGCTGGTTGGTGGTTGTGGTGCCG
>JBAPYC010000666.1:0-2800 GCA_049284535.1 Streptosporangiaceae bacterium | reverse complement strand
GAGCGGGACGGGCGGGTATCCCGCGACGCCCGGCGGCCCGGCCCGCCCGGGCGAGACAACCTCGACCATTTCGCTGGGCCGTGCCGACGAGGCCGACCTCGGCGAGGACCTGTTCCCGGACTCCGCGTCGTTCGGCGCCCTGCCGCCCGGCAGCGCCCTGCTCCTGGTCATGCGCGGCCCCAACGCGGGCAGCCGGTTCCGCCTGGACGAGGACCTGACCACCGCGGGCCGCCACCCCGACAGCGACATCTTCCTGGACGACGTGACGGTGTCCCGGCGGCACGCCGAGTTCTACCGGCACGGCAGCACGTTCACCGTGCGCGACGTGGGCAGCCTCAACGGCACCTACGTGAACCGTGAGCGCATCGAGGAGGCGGATCTCACCGGCGGGGACGAGGTCCAGATCGGGAAGTTCCGGCTGCTGTTCCTGACCGGCCAGGACCTCGGCCCGGATCCTTCCGCTGACCGCCGTGGCAGGGGCGCCCAGGACTACGCATGAGCGAGCCGCAGGGGCGCGCTCGCGTAGGGGCACATCCGTGAGCGCGTCGGAGGGGGGCGCCCTATGAGCGCGCCAGAGCAGGCTGCGCGCGGCCAGTTCGGCATCGGCGAGGTGCTGGCGCAATTGCGGCCGGAATTCCCGGACATCAGCCCGTCCAAGATCCGCTTCCTAGAAGCCGAGGGGCTGATCGAGCCGGCCCGGTCCCGCTCGGGGTACCGCAGGTTCTCGGCCGCTGACATCGAGCGGCTGCGCTACATCCTGACCATGCAGCGGGACTCCTACCTCCCGTTGCGGGTGATCAGGGAGCGGCTGGCCGACGGCGACGGCGACGCGGACGGCCGGGCGGCGGACCGGGCACCCGCCGACATGACCCGCCGCCAGCTCCTGGACGCGGCGGAGATCAGTGATGCCGAGCTGACCGAACTGGAGGACTATGGCCTGGTCCGCCGGATGGGCCGGCAGTACGGCCCGGACGCGCTGGCCGTGGCCCGGGCCCTGGCCGCGCTGAGCCAGTACGGCGTGCAGGCCCGGCACCTGCGGGCGGTCAAGGCGGCCGCCGACCGGGAAGCCAGCCTGGTCGAGCAGGTGGTCGCGCCTCAGCTGCGCCAGCGTGGCCCGGGCGCGCGGGACGCGGCGGCCCGGACGGCCTGGCAGATCGCCGATCTCACCCTGCGGCTGCACGCCACGCTGGTCGAGTCGGCGCTGGCCGAAGCCGGCCTGAAGTCGGCACCCCTGGCGACCGGCGAGTACGACGCCGAGGCGCCCGAACCGGGGCACGGGTCCGGGCCCGATTCCGCTGCTGCCGGACCCCCGGCCGGGGGGCTGCGGTCAGCCTCCGGCCGATTACGGGTGTACCTTGGCAAAAGGGAGTGGTGGCCACAGAGGTTCCCCCAGGCACGTGAGGACGGAGCTGTAGTGCGTCAGATGGAGGTCATCGGCGTCCGGGTCGAGATGCCATCGAACAGCCCCATCGTCTTGCTGAAGGAGGCGCAGGGAGATAGATACCTGCCCATCTGGATCGGCGCGGTCGAGGCCACGGCGATCGCCTTCGCCCAGCAGGGCATGGTTTCCCTTCGGCCGCTCACGCACGATCTTTTCCGCGATGTGCTCGAGGTCCTGAACATCCAGCTGCGCACGGTCAACATCACTGCGCTGCGGGACGGCATCTTCTACGCCGACCTGGTGTTCTCCAACGGCGCTGAGGTGAGCGCGCGGCCGTCGGATTCAATCGCGCTGGCCCTGCGCACCGGCGCCCAGATCTTCGCCAGCGAGGAGATTCTGGACGAGGCGGGCGTGGCCATCCCTGATGAGCAGGACAACGAGGACGAGGTCGAGAAGTTCCGCGAATTCCTCGACACCATCTCGCCGGAGGACTTCGGCCGCGCCACCTGACGGCGGCCGCCGGATTGAGGCGACGCGCCGCTGGCGGTCGTTGACGGCGCCACCCGGCGCGGCTTACGGTGCGAAGACCGTGGGTAGTCAGCTCCCGTGGAGGTGGGCGTGGCGGTAACCAGGGGTGACGGCTCGCAAGGCACCCTTTTTGGCGAGGACGAGATTCCCGGAAGCCCGGGCAATGCGGCCTTGCCCGAAGGTGCTCCGGGCGAGAGTGCTCTGCCCGAAGGTGCGGAAGAAGCTGACTCCGGCGAGCTTGGGTACCGCGGGCCGACCGCCTGTTCCGCGGCCGGGATCACCTACCGTCAGCTCGACTACTGGGCCCGCACCGGCCTGGTCGAGCCTAGTGTCCGGTCAGCTCACGGTTCCGGCTCGCAGCGGCTGTACAGCTTCCGCGACATCCTGGTGCTCAAGGTGGTCAAGCGGCTGCTCGACACGGGTATCTCGCTGCAGCAGATCCGGGCCGCGGTCCAGCACCTGCGTGACCGGGGGACCGAGGACCTGGCCCAGGTCACGCTGATGAGCGACGGAGTCAGCGTCTACGAGTGCACCTCGGCCGACGAGGTGGTCGACCTGCTCGCGGGCGGTCAGGGCGTCTTTGGCATCGCGCTCGGCCGGGTCTGGCGCGAGGTCGAGGGAGACCTGGCGGTGCTGCCCGCCGTGCGCGCCGAGGACGGCTTCGTCGCGGTGGCCTCCGGCCAGGATGACCTGGCCAAGCGCCGCCTGCGGCGGACCAGCTGACCCCTGTTGTCCCGCCGTCTGGCCCTGCTCAGGTAAGATCGGCTTTGCTGATGACACCGGCCGGGAGAGATCCCGCATGCACCGCGCGGGCGCCGAAGGGGCAACATCCCCGGAACCTCTCAGGCACCCGAACCTGACGGGATAGGCATCTCTGGAGCGGCCCCAGCT
>JBAPYC010000665.1:0-4395 GCA_049284535.1 Streptosporangiaceae bacterium | reverse complement strand
CCTTCGCGCTGCCGCGGCCGCTCACCACGGTCTTCGCGGTCGACCTGGTCAAGCACGGGGGCCGGTACTTCATCTACATCCCGTTCGTCCCCTCGCCGTGGGCGCCGGAATTCGGGACGGCGACGCGGATCTTTGTCATCCATGCCGACCGGATCACCGGGCCATGGAGCGAGCCCATCGACCTCGGCATCACCGGCGCCATCGACCCGGGGCACGTGGCCGGCGAGGACGGGAAGCGATACCTGTTCCTGAACGGGGTACGCCGCGTCCGGCTCGCCGACGACGGCCTGGCCACCGACGGGCCGGTCGAGCAGGTCTACGACGGCTGGCGCTATCCGGACGACTGGGTGACCGAGGCCTACGCCCCGGAAGGGCCAAAACTCTTCCGTCGCGGCGAATGGTTCTACCTGGTCAGTGCGGTCGGCGGCACGGCTGGGCCGCCCACGGGACACATGGTGACCGTGGCCAGGTCCCGGTCTGTGCACGGGCCCTGGGAGAACGACCCCGCCAACCCGGTCGTGCGCACCCGCAGCGCAGAAGAGGCCTGGTGGTCGCGCGGTCATGCGACGGCCGTCGAGGGACCCGAGGGTGACTGGTGGCTCGTGTACCACGGTTACGAGAACGGCTTCCGCACGCTCGGCCGCCAGGTGCTGCTCGAGCCGGCCGAGTGGACCGAAGACGGCTGGCTCCGCGCGACCGGCGGCGATCTGTCCGCCGCGATCCGCAAGCCGGCCTCCAGACCCGGGCAGCCTTCACCGATGCCGCTGTCGGACGCGCTGGCCGGCCCCGCACTCGGGCCGCAGTGGGCGTTCTACTCGCCTGCCCGGGACGAGGCGACCCGGATCCGGTTCGACAGCGGAGCCCTGTGCCTGGACGGGAAGGGCACGGACCCGTCGGACGCCTCCCCGCTGACCGTTCCGGCCGGGGACCGGGCCTACGAGATCGAGGTCACCCTCTCCGCGATCGAGCCTGGCGCGCAGGGTGGGCTGCTGCTGTTCTTCAACCGGGCGCTGTTCCTGGGCATGGGCTGGGACGGCGCGAGCATGACCACCTACAGCGGCGGCCACCGCAGCCACTTCCGTGAGCCAGTCAGGCCCAGCGACGAGCTTCACCTGCGCATCAGGAACGACCATCACATCGTGACGCTCTTTCACAGTGCCGATGGCACCGAATGGACCCGGCATGGGCTGCGCCTGGAGACGAGCGGCTATCACGCCAACACCGTGAGCGACCTGCTCAGCCTGCGTCCGGCGCTTTTCGCCGCCGGGCCCGGCGCCGTGACGTTCCGCGACTTCGGCTACCGCGCCGTGAGCTGAGCCCGGGCTTGGCCTGGTAGCGCTATAGGTCGAGGACGAGACGGTTCCCGCGGCAGCGGGAGACACAGCTCATCATCGTCTCGTTCGCCAGGCGTTCGTCCAGGCTCAGGACGGAGTCGCGGTGCTCGGGCACGCCGTCGAGGACCCGGACCTCACACGTCCCGCAGGTGCCTTCCCGGCAGGTCGACAGGACACCGGCACCGGCCCGGTTGACGACGTCGAGCAGGCTTTCACTCTCGTTCACTGTCAGCGTCTGGCCGCTGCGAGCGAGGACGGCCCTGAAGCGGCGGTCCGGTTCGTGCGCACCGGCGCGGGCGGCGAACCGCTCGACGACGAGCCGTTCCTCCCGGCCGGCGCGACGTGCCGCGTCCTCCAGGCCGGCCAGGAGGCTCTCCGGCCCGCAAGCGTAGACGTACGCATCCTCTCCGGGTAGCTGGCGCCAGATGCCGTCGAGATCGTAACGGCCCTTCTCCCGGCTTGGCCACGGGAGGACGCGGGATCCGTACCAGGTGACGAGGTCATCGACGTAGGCCATTCGCTCGCGTGCCCGGGCCAGGTACAGCAGGCGCCACGGCGTGCCCCGGTGGCCGGCTTCGGTGATCATCGGCAGCAACGGCGTGATCCCGATCCCGCCCGCGACAAACAAGCAGGATTCCGCCGGCCGGAGCCGGAAATGGTTGCGGGGTCCCCGGATGCGCAGCCGGTCTCCGGTGGTTACCTGTTCGTGGACGGCAATTGAGCCGCCACGGCCGGTGGCCTCGCGCAGGATGGCGATCTTCAGCTCGGCCTGTCCCGGTCGCCCGCACAGTGAGTACTGGCGCAGCGCGCCGTCCGGCAGCTCGAGGTCAATATGTGCGCCCGGTTCCCACTGGGGGCACTCGGCTGGCGCATCGACGGTCAGGGTCAGCTCTACGACGTCGGGGGTCACAAGCCTGCGGCCGGTGACGGTGACAGGGATCGCTGCGGTCCGCCGGGACACCTCCGCGGCTGCTCCAGCGGTGTCCGAGGGCGCCCCGCCGGCGTCTTCGGCCGGGCTCCCGGTGAGCGGTACGGGTGTCCAGGCCAGCGGCAGTGCCACCATGCCGCGCCCTTCGCAGACCACGGTGTACTGCAGTTCCTCATAGGGGACGCCCAGCCGCAGGTCCGGGAGCCGCTCGTGCAGGACACCCAGCTCGACGCGCAGCACCAGCCTGGCCAGTGGCGCGCCCAGGCAGGCGTGCACGCCCTGGCCGAAGCCGAGGTGCGGCACCGTCCAGGATCGGCCGGGATCGATCTGGTCCGGGTGAGCGAACCTGCTCGCGTCCCGGGATCCAGAGGCGTAGGCCAGGAACAGCTGCTCACCGGCGCGCAGCTGCACACCGCCAAGTTCGATGTCGCGGGTGACGAGACGCTTCATACCGGTGATGGCCGACTCGAACCGGAAGAGCTCCTCCAGGGCTGCCGCCCGGCTGTTGTCATCCTGGTTGGCCGCCACGTAACGGGCGGGATCTGCCAGTAGATGGGACAGGCCCATACAGATGAGATTGGACGACGTCTCGTGGCCGGCCAGCATGAGCCCGGGGAAGAGCGAGAGCATCTCGAAGTCGGTCATCTCCACCGTGCCGGCCTCGCGCTGATTCCACACGTGGCTGATGAGGTCGTCGCGACGGTCCCGTTTCCGCTCGGCCATCACCTCAAGCACATAGTCGTGCAGATCCACCAGCTTGCGTGCCTTCTCCTCTGGCGTGCCCTGATGATGGATGTCCCGCGGGCCGAGGAAGAAGCCGAGCGCCTCGCCGATCCAGTCCGAGCGGTCAGCGTCCAGGCCGACGATGTGGCTGATCACTTTCAGCGGCAGCGGCAGGGCGAAGGAGGTCTTCAGATCGGTGGAGCCCTGCCCGGCGAATCCGTCGACGAACCGGTTTGCCTGGTCCCGTATCCACGGCTCGTACCGGGCGAGGCGTCGCGGCATGAAGAACGTGTTGACAGCGGCGCGGAGCCGGTCATGGTCCGGGTTGTCGAGCCCGAGCAGGGTGCCGCGGGTGGGTACGCGTCCGGCAAACCGTTCCCGCCAGGGCGAGGGCAATTCGGGCACCGTCGGTAGGGAAGAGAAGGTGGCGGGATCGTGCAGCGCCTGCACGACGTCGTCGTAGCGGCTGATCACGCGGGCCTCGAAAACCTCGGACCAGGGAAGGCCCTCGGTTGCCCGGGTATCGGTCAGATCGCGGAACAGGCGCTGCGGGTCGCTGAAGGGGCACTTGCCATGAGAGGACGACATGGGTTCTCCGGTCGGGGTGAAAGCGATCCCGCCAGAGCACACAGGCGAGACGCGAGGGTCCGTCTGCTTGCCCGGTGCGCCGCAGCGCACCGAGGGGGATTATCCGCAACGGCCCGATTGCCGCGCGTCCTCACCCCGCCTGTGTGTTCGAGCCCATAGCTTGCTCTATGCCCCGGGATGGCCGATTGAGAGGCCGCTGGCCGGGTCGAAGAACTGAAGGTAGCGGGTATCCACGCTCAGCTCGAGCGGCTGCCCGTGCCGGACCCTGCTCTCCTTGGAAACCCGGGCCGTCCACAGCGACTTTCCGCCGACCAGAGCGGCCGTGGTCTCGTCCTCGTCTTCGGAGGCCTCGGCGGCCTGGGCGATGCTGGCGTGCTCCACGTGCGGTGCGTCGATGGTGAAGATCACCATGATCTCGCTGCCGAGCTCTTCCGTCACACCCGCGGTGACCTGTATCGTCCCGCGGCTGGTGTCGCCGCTGGCACTGCTGAGGCTAGCGTCTTCGAAGTCCGACGGGCGGATGCCGAGGATGATCTTCTTACCGAGGTAGCCGTCGAGCCCGGGTTTGGCCTCCAGGACCTGTGCTGGGACCGTCAGCTTGTACCCGGCGAAGGCGACCGTGACGCCGTCGTCGCGGACCAGGTCGGCGGTGACGAAGTTCATCGCGGGAGAGCCGATGAACCCGGCCACGAACAGGTTGACCGGCGACTCGAACAACCGCTGCGGCGTGTCGACCTGCTGCAGCCGGCCGTCCCGCATCACGGCCACGCGGTTGCCCAGCGTCATGGCCTCGACCTGGTCGTGGGTCACGTACACGGTGGT
>JBAPYC010000664.1:0-3080 GCA_049284535.1 Streptosporangiaceae bacterium | reverse complement strand
CTGCGGGCCGCCCCGGCCTCCTGGGGCTGGGCCCCAGGCTCCTGAGCGGCCGCGGCCCGCCCGGCGGCAGCACGAGCCCGGGACGACAGACCCGGCACCGGCGCCTTCCCCCGGGACTGCTGCCGGCCGCCGCCGCCGATCAGCTGCTCGGTGTCGGCGTCCTCGCGCACGATCTGGTCCAGGATGTCGGCGATCCGCTTGCGCAGCGGCTGCGGGTTGATGCCGTGCGCCTCGTTGTAGGCGACCTGCTTCTCCCGGCGCCGGCTGGTCTCGTCGATGGCCCGCTGCATGGACGGCGTCATCGAGTCCGCATACATATGGACCTGGCCAGAGACGTTCCTGGCCGCGCGGCCGATCGTCTGGATCAGCGAGGTCCCCGAGCGCAGGAAGCCCTCCTTGTCCGCGTCGAGGATGGCGACCAGCGACACCTCGGGCAGGTCCAGGCCCTCGCGGAGCAGGTTGATCCCGACGAGCACGTCGTACTCGCCGACCCGCAGCTCGCGCAGCAGCTCCACCCGGCGCAGGGTGTCGACCTCGCTGTGCAGGTACCGGGCCCGGACCCCGTTCTCCAGCAGGTAGTCGGTCAGGTCCTCGGACATCCTCTTGGTCAGCGTGGTGACCAGCACCCGCTCGTCACGCTCGGCCCGCTCCCTGATCTCGTGCAGCAGGTCGTCGATCTGGCCCTTGGTCGGCTTGATAATGACTTCTGGGTCGATCAGCCCGGTCGGCCGGATCACCTGCTCGACCACGTCGCCGCTGACGCGCTGCAGCTCGTACGGCCCGGGGGTCGCCGACAGGTAGATGGTCTGGCCGATCCTGTCCAGGAACTCATCCCAGGTCAGCGGCCGGTTGTCGATGGCGCTCGGCAGCCGGAAGCCGTGCTCCACCAGGACCCGCTTGCGGGAAACGTCGCCCTCGTACATGGCACCGATCTGCGGGACGGTGACGTGAGACTCGTCGATGACCAGCAGGAAGTCTTCGGGAAAGTAGTCGAGCAGGGTGTTCGGGGGAGTCCCGGCCTCGCGGCCGTCGATGTGGCGCGAGTAGTTCTCGATGCCGGAACAGCTGCCAACCTGGCGCATCATCTCGATGTCGTAGGTGGTGCGCATGCGCAGCCGCTGCGCCTCGAGCAGCTTGCCCTGATTGTCCAGCTCAGCAAGCCGCTGCGCCAGCTCGGCCTCGATTCCGTTGATGGCGCGCTCCATACGCTCCGGGCCGGCCACGTAGTGCGAGGCCGGGAAGACGTACAGCTCCTGGTCCTCGCTGATCACCTCTCCGGTCAGCGGATGCAACGTCATCAGCCGCTCGATCTCGTCGCCGAACATCTCGATCCGGACCGCGAGCTCCTCGTACATCGGGATGATCTCGATGGTGTCTCCACGGACCCGGAACGTGCCGCGGGTGAAGGCCAGATCGTTCCGCGCGTACTGCATGCCGACCAGCTTGCGCAGCAGCGAGTCCCGCTCGACGGTGTCGCCCAGCTTGACCTTGAGCATCCGGTCCACGTATTCCTGCGGCGTGCCCAGACCATAAATGCAGGAGACGGAGGAAACGACGATGGTGTCCCGCCGGGTCAGCAGCGAATTGGTAGCCGAGTGCCGCAGCCGCTCCACTTCGGAGTTAATCGAGGAGTCTTTCTCAATGTAGGTGTCCGTTTGCGGGACATACGCCTCGGGCTGGTAATAATCGTAATAAGAGACGAAATACTCGATGGCGTTATTGGGCAGCATCTCACGCAGTTCGTTGGCGAACTGGGCGGCCAGCGTCTTATTCGGCAGCATGACGAGCATCGGCCGCTGCAGTCGCTCGGCGATCCAGGCTACCGAGGCGGTCTTGCCGGTCCCGGTTGCGCCGAGCAGGACGGTGTGCTCGTCCCCACTCTGGACGCGCTTCTCGATGTCCGCGATGGCCGTCGGCTGGTCGCCCGCCGGAACCATCTCCGTGATGACCTCAAACGGCGCGACCCTACGCTGCAAATCTGTAACCGGACGCACGAATCCTCCTAGACCTCCGAGTGTTCAACTCTAAGTGGGGGGTCTGACATTCCGGCGGGATCCCGCGAGCCTCCGAGCCTCAGCGGCGCGGTGCGCGCTTCGGCACAGGCCGGCAGCGCGAGGGCGCGAGGGCTGGGACGCGGCGCGGGGGCTTAGGGGCGGGCTTCGCCGGGGCGCGGCTCGCCGGGGCGAGAGTCGGGGCTGGTGAGGAGGTGCTGGAGGTCGATCCAGAGCTGGGTGGTGCGCTGGTCCAGGTCGGCCAGGGTGCCGGAGTTGTCGATCACGATGTCGGCGACGGCCAGGCGCTGCTCACGGGTGGCCTGGGCCGCCATCCGGGCCCGGGCCGCCTCTGGCGGCATGCCGCGCAGCCTGACCAGCCGCTCGACCTGGACGTCAGGCGGGACGTCGACGACGATGACCTGGTCGAAGCCGTCCTTGCCGCGGCTTTCGGCCAGCAGCGGGACGTCGTGCACGACGATCGGGCCGGGGGGTGGGGTCGCCGCGACGGCAGCGCGTTCGGCGTCGGCCATCCACCGGCGGACCAGCGGATGGACGATCTCGTTCAGTCGGGTGCGCAGTTCCGGGTCGGCGAAGACGAGCTGGCCGAGCCGTTCCCGGTTCAGCGTGCCGTCGGGGCCAAGCACGTCCGAGCCGAAGGCCCGCACGATCTGGGCCAGTCCTGGCGTGCCGGGGACGACCACTGCGCGGGCGGCGACGTCCGCGTCGATGAGCACGGCGCCGTGCGCGGCCAGCCGCTTGGATACCTCGCTCTTACCCGATCCGATGCCCCCGGTCAGCCCGACCCGCAGCACGGCTACCGCCTTCCGTCAGGGGCACCGGCGATCCGGGGCACCCGCTCACGCAGCATACTGGTGGGGGCCGGGGAGGCTGTAGATCCGGGGGTTGGCTTGCGGCCGGGAACGCGAAGGCGGCGCCCACCGAGGTGAGCGCCGCCTTCGTGTATGCGGTTAGTTCTGGCCGCCGCTGAGCTTCTCGCGGAGGGCCGCCAGGGCCTCGTCCGAGGCCAGCGTGCCGGTGGCCGCAGCCCCCGGGGTCGAGCTCGAGGTGACCGGCCCGGGGCCGGAC